>JBKKAU010000209.1:0-1826 GCA_046714475.1 Thermoanaerobaculia bacterium | reverse complement strand
TCGTTCCACTCCACCAGCACCTGGTGGCGCGCCGCCTCGTCCAGGACGGGGAGCCGCGACAGGCGCGTCTCCGGATCGGCCACCGCGGCCTCCGCCACCAGGCGGTAGGCCTCGAACAGCCGCGCCGCCGTCGTCTCGTCGAACAGGTCGGCGTCGTACTCGATCGTGCCGTCGAGCCCGTGGGGGTAGTCGTAGATGCCGAACATTACGTCGTAGCGCGCGTTCTCGTCGTAGACGTTGATCGGCTGCGTGGTGATCCCGGCGAGGCGGTGCTTGTTGTACGTGCCGTCGAGGACCAGCACCAGCGACTGGATCAGCGGCGGCCGGCTGGTGTCGCGCTCCGGCTGCAGCGCCCCGATCAGCTTGCCGAAGGGGAGGTCCTGGTAGGAGTAGGCCTCCAGCGCCACCCGGCGCACCTGCCCCAGCAGCTCGCGGAACGTCGGATCCCCCGTCATGTCGACCGCGAAGGGGACCTGGGTCAGGAAGTAGCCGATGAGCGGCTCGACCTCCGGCCGGTTGCGGTTGGCGTTGTTGGAGCCGAGGATCATCTTCTCCTGGCCGGAGAAGCGGTAGAGGGCGGCGTAGACGACCGCCATCACCGTCATGAACATCGTCGCGCCTTCGCGCTTCGACAGCTCGCGGAGCTCGTCGGCCAGCTCGCGGCCGATGTTCAGCACCACCCGGCCGCCGCGCATCCGCTGCAGCCGCGGGCGCGGCCGGTCGGTCGGCAGCTCGAGCACCATGGGGAAGTCCTGGAGCTTGCGCCGCCAGTAGCCGATCAGCTCGTCCAGCACCTCGTCCTGCAGCCACTCGCGCTGCCAGACGGAGAAGTCCGAGTACTGCACCGGCAGCTCCGGCAGCGGCGACGGCCGGCCCGCGAGCGCCGCCTCGTAGAGCAGCGACAGCTCGGTCCAGACGTTCTGGAAGGCGATCCAGTCGGTCACCAGGTGGTGCACCGTCAGGATGCAGACGTGGTCCTCCGGCGCGACGCGGATGAACGTGCAGCGCAGCAGCGGCCCGCGCTCCAGGTCGAAGACGGCGCGCGTCGACTGGAACATGGCCCGCTCCGCCTCGGCCTCGCGTGCCGGCTCCGGCAGGGCGGTCAAGTCGACCAGCGCCAGGTCCTGCGTGCGGTGGGCGGCGACGCGCTGCACCGGTTCGTCGTCCGCCAGCGTGAAGGTGGTGCGCCAGGAGGCGTGGCGGCGCACGATCTCGTTGAACGCCGCCTGGATCGCCGCCAGGTGGAGCGTCCCGCGCCAGCGGCTCGCCGCGTCGATGTTGAACGCCGTTCCGAGCGGATCGAGCAGGTGCATGAACCAGAGCCGCTCCTGGTCGAACGACAGCGGCCAGTCCCCTTCGCCGGCCGGCCCGGACCGCCGGGTCACCGGCGGCGGCTGATGGAGGCGCGACCCGGAGGCCTTGGCCTTCTTCTGCCGCAGCAGCTCGAACAGGGCCCGCTGCTCCGGGGTCAGCGACGAAATCCGATCGACGACGCTCATGGCTCCAATCTCCGGCGCTCTCCGCGCCCGTTCAGCGGGCTAGGCAAGGGTGTTCATCTCCTCTTCCATACGCCGCAGCGCCTCCTCGGGCGACAGCCCCTCGACGGCGGCGAGCAGCGCCTCGAGGTCGTCCTCCGCCGCCTGCTGCGCTCCGGCGATCGACTCCGCCAGCTCGGCGATGGTGGGCGTCTCGAACACCGCGGTCACCGGCAGGTCGACCTCGTAGCGCCTGCGCAGCTCGGTGGTGACCTGGATGGCCAGCAGCGAGTGGCCGCCCAGCTCCAGGAAGCTGTCGTGGACGCCGATCGGCGCGATGCCGAACAGCTC
>JBKKAU010000208.1:0-8772 GCA_046714475.1 Thermoanaerobaculia bacterium | reverse complement strand
AACTTCTCCTCCAGGCGCCGCGACTCTTGCGCTTCTTTGTGGACTCTCCCCGAAAGCGCAAAAGCCAAGCTGCGGAGGCGGCCTCCGCAGCTCAAAAATTCAACGCGTACTCAAGTTAACGCTTATGCCCTCATCCCCTCTCCCGCCCCCCCCGGCCCACCCTCCCCGGGAGTGGGTAATTAGTATAACAGGGTGGAGGGATTAATTTAGGGGCGCCATTCAGGGCGCCCTCTTCGCAGACCCACAACTCAGCTACGAGCTGTATTCAGCCAAGCGTTCCAGCAGGTTGTCGCCTTCCGAGGACCACCTGATCCGCGTCGTCAACCCGGAGGCCCTGTCGCAAGCTCATCGATTGGCTCGATCGGCTCGACATGCCCGAGCTCGGCGGCCTTCTCGTGCAGCAGCAGCGGCAGGGCGAGCAGCATGGGCGGATCGAAGGGATCGAGCGGGCGGAACCGCAGACACCGGGCGGCAGGCGGGCCATGGTCGAAGCTCAGCGGCCCGGAAGCCGCCACGGCGCGCACTGCGCTGCCGCCGGTCAGGAGGTCCAGCGGCGGCGCGTCCGCGTCCATGGCGACGGCGAACAGGAACGCGGTGCCGTTGCGCGGCGCCGCCACCCGGAAATCCCGCTGGTTGCGGTCGAGCAGGACCGCGCACGACAGTGGACGGCCCTGCGGGATCGGCGTGCTGAACAACCCGACGAAGACCACCTGGTCGGGGTGCTGGCGCTCGACGCTGGCCTCAAGCACCGGCGCGCCTGCGGGCAGCGGACAGGATGAAACCATATGCATCAGCGCGGGCAGGTCGCGGTAGAAGCTCTTGCCAAGTTGGCGGAAGCGACCGGGCGACAGGCCGACCAACTCGGTGAAATGGGTTGAGAACGAGCCCAGGCTGGAGTAGCCGATCTGGTGGCAGATGTCGAGGATACAGTCGTCCATTTCAATCAAGAGCCGCTTGGCTGCCTCGATCCGCAGGGCGCCAAGAAACTTTGCCGGCGGTACACCGGTCTGCTCGTGGAATGTGCGCACGAAGTGGTAGGTACTCATGATCGCCACATCCGCCAGTTGACGGAGGTCGATCTCCTCGGTCAGCCGCTCGCGCATGAACGGCAGAACCCTCAAGATGGCCTGCCGATGGCTTTCATGGGTCTCGGAGGACGGATGATCCTTGGAAATGGCTGTCATGATGCTGCCCCTCGTCCCGATATCTTCCCTCAGCAGGCGTTCCTGCGCAATTGAGCGCTGCAAGATAAGCAATTTTCGAGAAAGAATCCAGCAGCCTCGTCGGCTAGGATACCTGTGGACGTCGTCCCGAGACCTCATCACCGCTACCCAAAGGAGAACGGACATGTTGAAGAAACACCTGATGGTCTTAGCCATCCTGACGTTGGTGGCCATCCCGGCTTTCGCCAAGGACCTCGCCCCCCTGTTCCCCGCGGCCAAGGTTTACACCCTCTCCTCCAACCCCAGCTTCAACATCACCGTCGGCGACCGCGTCGAGGTCGTCACCTGCAAGGCGGAGCTGCGCCTGCGCGCCGGTGATGCGTACGTCACGGCCGACGGCATGCGCCGCGTCGACCTGGAGATCCTCGACTGGAAGGCCGATGGGTACTCCGAGCTGCTCGGGGGCGAGCTGCATTTCCGGATGCAGAAGGGCGCGCCGATGCGCGAGGCGAGCTATGTGCAGTCTTACCAGCTCTGGAACGCGGACAAGCCCATGGATTTCCCGGCGCACGCCCAGTTCGCCATGCCGTACGAGCTCGAGACCCCGTTCGGCAAGGTCAGCGGCCTCTACGGCCTGACCTCCGGCGAGATCACCAAATTCCCCCCGCAGACCTCCGTCTTCACCATGAAGAAGGGGGACACCGCCGAGATCGTGGCTGCGCTGCTGCCGGAGTCGATCTCCTCGCTGTCCGCCGCTGGCGAGGTGACGCCGGTCAACGTGACCGTCCGCCCGTCCGCTTGTTTCCACGCCGCACAGTAAAATGTTTAGGCTAGAATATATCCGCCCGGTCCGCCGGGCGGGTGTCTGCCTACGCTCTGGTTCTCGTCTGGAACCGCTCTGACCGAGGTGGGGGCGTCGGGTTTCAAGGAGGAGCATCGGTGCGTGCTTTCTGGCAGGAGTCGCGACAGGCATTGCGCAGCCTCTGGCGATGCCCGCGCGCTTCGGTCGTGATCGTCTTGACCCTCGCTCTGGGAATGGGGGCGAGCTTGGCCATCTTCAGCATCGTCCGCGCGACACTGCTCAGCCCGCTCCCCTTTCTCAACCCCTCGCGGCTGGTGAGCATGACGTGGGAGGCCGCCGGTGGAAAGAGGCAGCCCATGTCTCCTGCCGAGCTCTCCGACCTCCGCCAGCGGATCCGGAGCCTCGATTCCATCGGCGCCTACCATCCGTGGACCTTCAACCTGGGCGGGAGCGATACGCCTGAGCGGCTGCCCGGCGCCGTCATGACCGCCGACCTCTTCTCCATCCTCGGCGTCCAGGTCGCCCTCGGCCATGGCTTCGTGGAGGACGGCCCCGGAGTTCCGGCCGAGGTGCTGCTGAGCGACGGGCTCTGGCGCCGGCGGTTCGGTGCTGACACCGGCATCGTCGGCCGCAAGCTGCTGCTCGACGGCAAACCGGTGACCGTGGCGGGCGTGATGCCGGCGGACTTTCGCTTTCCGGTGATGATGCGAGCGGAGCTCTGGAAGCTCAGGCCGGAGAGCTGGGACCAGATGGCTCGGGACATGCGCTTCCTGATGGTGGTGGGCCGTCTGGCCGAGGGGAGCACGCTGGCCGACGCCGAAGCCGAGCTGAGGCTGTTCACCCGGGCGATGGCGCAGGACCATCCGGACCTGAACGAAGGGCTGGCGGTCCGCGCGCTGTCCTTCCGGCAACTCGTCGTCGAGGGCTTTGAGCGCAACCTCGTGCTGCTCCAGCTGACCGTGGCCGCGGCACTCATCCTCGCCTGCTTCAATGTCGCGATGCTGCAGTTGGGACGGGCGGAGGAACGCCGCGGCGAGATGGTCGTGCGCTATGCCCTGGGCGCCGGCCGATTGCGGATCTTCAGGCAGGGAGTGCTGGAAAACCTCTGGCTGGGCCTGGGCGCCGGGTTGCTCGCGATCCTGGTCGCGCGCTTCGGCGTCGGCCTGCTGGTCCGTTTCGGACCGGCATCGATCCACCGCCTCGACCAGGCGCGCGTGGGGGGGGCCGAGTTGGCGGCAGCCCTCCTGCTGGGCGTCGGCTGCGGTCTCCTCATCGGCCAGATTCCTGCCCTCCTGTATGCCCGGCGCCCGCTCGCCGACGCGCTGCGGCCGGGCTTGCGCACGGGCTCGGGAAACCTGGTCCGGCGCGCGCTGGTGATGGTCCAGGTGGCCGTCACCGTCGTCCTCCTGGTGGCCTGCGGGCTCTTCCTGCGCAGCCTCGAGCGGCTGAGCTCGGTCGAGCTGGGCTTCAATCCGGAGCCGGTCGTGACCACCGGCGTGTCGCTGTCCAAGGAATTTCAGGAGCTCGCGCGGCTGAACACGTTTTTCGCCGACTTGCGGCAACGTCTGGAGGCCATTCCCGGCGTGGACGCGGCGGCCACGGCCGTGTCGCCTCCCCTGGCCCGCGGCTTCCAGATCAGCCACGAATTCGGCCTGGTCGGTCACGAGAGAGACGCCAATGCCGCGCAGCAGATCGCGTCCATCCGGCCGGTCAGCCCGGGCTACTTCGAGCTTCTGGAGATTCCCGTCCGGCGCGGGCGCGCCTTCCGGGAGGCCGATAACGATCTGGCCGAGCCGGTCGCCGTGGTCAACGAGGCCTTCGCCCGGCAGTTCACGGCGGGCGAGGGCGGCGCCCTCGACCAGCGCGTGTCCATCGACCTCGACTTCGGCCCGGGGGTCGGCCGGCTGCCCCATCGCGAGTGGCGGATCGTCGGCGTCGTCGGCGACGTCCGGCAGGTCGACCTCGAGAACGCCGAGGTGCCGGCCATCTACGTCTCCACCTTGCAGGCACCGTGGATGGAGACCCGCATCCTGGTCCGCACCTCCCTCACCCCTTCGGCGGTCATGCCGCAGGTCGAGCGGGCGGTCCGTGAGCTGGTGCCGGCGCTGCCGATCCTTCCGGCGCAACCGCTGCGCGCGGCGGCCGACGAGATCCTGGCTCCGGTCCGGTTCCAGACGAGCCTGCTCGGTGCCTTCGCGGGTCTGGCGCTGCTCCTGATGTGCGTCGGCCTGTACGGCAGCCTGACCTACTCCGTGTCCCGCCGGGCGCGGGAGATCGGCCTGCGGATGGCCCTCGGCGCCGGACAGTGGCAGACCCGCCGCCTGGTGATGAGCCAGGCGCTGTGGGTCATCGTCCTCGGCCTGGCGGCTGGCCTGCTCGCGTCCTTCTGGCTCGGCCGGGTCGTGGCGAGCCTGCTGTTCGAAGTGCCCGCCAACGATCCGGCGATCTACGGTACCGTCATCGCCCTGATGCTGCTGACGACCCTGCTCTCCTGCTGGCCGTCGATCCGGCGGGCCACCACCATCGATCCTGCAACGAGCCTGCGGGAAGGGTGATCCGGAAATGCTGCGCACGCGCCCTGGAGGATCCCATGAAGACGATGACCTTGTCCGCCAGCCGTCAAATCCTTGCGGCCCTCGCCCTGTCCCTCGTCGCGGCGCCGCTCTTCGGCGAGGCAGCCGCACTGCCGGCGCCCTTGCCGCCCGAAGTCACGGGCGTGCTGGTCCGGGTGGTGAACCTGGACAAGGCCCTCGATTTCTACCGCGAGGTCGCGGGCTTCGATGCGCTTCAGGTGGATCGGGCCAAGGGACACGCCGAGCTGGTCAACGGCGAGGTGAAGCTCTGGCTCCTCAAGGTCGAGAAGCCCATCCGGCACGTGCTCCCCGGGCCCAGCGAGGCGCATCTCAACCTGCAGATCGAGAGTCTCGATGCGACGCTCGCCGAGCTCGAGCGGCGCGGCGTGCCACGGCTGGCCGACAAGCCGCGGACCGCGGCGGTCGGGCCGAACATGCCGATCGCCGATCCATCCGGGAACGTCCTCTACGTGATCCAGCTCAACGGCCAGAAGGGCGCACTGCCGCGCGCGAAGGCCTTCAACTTCGGCATCACCATTCCGAACATGGCCGAGGCACGGAAGTTCTACGAAGGCGTGCTCGGTTTCCGGGCCTTTTCCGAGAAGTTCTATCCACCGACCATCCCCTACCTGCCGTCGGGCGTGCTGCCTCTCGCCATCCATGAGAACGCCACCGGCGCGGCGGCCACGCCGTCGCCGGACACCGCGCAGGTGAACCTGGTCCTGCAGGTGGACGACCTGGACGCCGCGCGCCGGGATCTCGAGGCCCGCGGCGGCAAGCTGCGCTCGGCCAGCGCCGGCGTGTTTGCCGAGCAGGCCGAGCTGCTGGATCCGTTCGGCAACGTCCTCCTCCTCGTCGAGCGGCCCTCGCAGGCCGCGGCGCAGGGGCCGCAGCAATGAGCCTCCAGGACGGGAGCGCGGGACCGGTCGCCGCGAGCGAGCGCATCGAAACGCTGGATGTGCTGCGCGGATTCGCTCTTCTCTGGATCTTCGGCTTCAACGTCTTCATCTTCTCCGGGTACGACTTCCTCTCGCCGGAGCAAGCACGGGCTCTACCGACCTATCCGCTCGACAAGGCCGTCAGCTTCCTGCGGACCGTGCTCATCCAGAATAAGGGTCTGGGGATCTTCTCCTTCCTCTTCGGCCTCGGCCTGGGCCTGATCGCGAGCCGCGCCGAGCAGGCCGGGCGCGCCGTGGTGCCGCTCATCCTGCGGCGGCAGGGGGTCCTGCTGGCGATCGGCCTGGCCCATGCGATCCTCCTGTGGGGCGGGGACATCCTGGTGCCCTACGCGCTCGTGGGCCTTATCCTCCTGCCGCTCCTCCGCACCTCTCCGCGGGTCCTCCTGACCGCGGCCGTGGTGGTCTATCTGCTGCCGATCCCGCTTTATGCACTCTCGATCGTGCTCAACCCTCCGGATCCCTACACGGCCGCCGTCGCATGGACCGGCGAGCCCAACCTCTACGGCATCTGGTCGAAAGGCTTCACCCAGGGCGACTATGCCGACGTGGTGCAGGGGAACCTGGCGTTCGTCGCCATGTGGTGGACCATGTTCGTGCTCAACCTGTACTGGCCCGACGTGCTCGGCATGTTCCTCCTCGGGCTCTTCGCCCACCGCATCCGGCTGCTCGAGCGGGTCGAGGCGGATCCCTCCCTGCTGCGGGGCAAGTGGATTCTCTGGGCCGGGATCGTCGGCGTCGCCGGCAACGTCGTCGTCGCGATCCTCACCTCTCGTGGCGTCTACTATCCGTTCTCGAAGGGGGGCCTGGTCCTCACCGCGGTCCAGTACACGACCGTTCCTCTGCTCTGCTTCTTCTATGTGGCGGGGCTGACCTGGCTGTTCCAGCGACCCGTCTGGCAGCGGCGCCTGAAGCCGCTGGTGGCCGTCGGACGCATGACCCTGACCAACTATCTCCTGCAAAGCCTCCTTTGTATCCTAGTCTTCTACAACATCGGTCTCGGACTCTTCGGCAAGGTCGGCGCGGCACTGGTCGTGGCGATAGCAGGGGGGATCTATGTTCTGGAGCTGCTGTTCAGCCGCTTGTGGTGGTCCCGGGGCTTCGCCTTCGGACCGGTCGAGTGGCTCTGGCGGCGGCTGAGTTACGGCGGTGGCGTACAGCCCCTAAAGGTTCAACCCCATGCAGTGGACAAAGTTGCCTGAGCCATCCGGCTTCGCCCGGCGGTGCCTCCGTGCCTTGCCGTCCCTGCTTCTCGCCGCCACCGCGGCAATCCCGGCGGCGGCGGTCGACCCCCGGCCTGGCCCGTACGTCTGGACCACAATGGACGGGCGGAAGATCGACGCCGTCTATGGCGTCGTGGAAGTTCCCGAGAGCCGCGGCGGTCAGTCGTCCAACACCTTGAAGCTGGCCTACGTCCGCCTGCCGAGCACGGCGTCGCGGCCCGGTCCGCCGATCATCTACCTGGCCGGCGGCCCCGGCGCCTCGGGCATCGACAGCGCGCGCGGACCGCGGGCAGACTTCCTCCTCGCCCTGCGCGAGGTGGCGGACGTGGTGCTGCTCGATCAGCGCGGCACCGGTTTCTCGCGCCCCTCGCTGATCTGCGGCAACGTCTGGGAGCATGCGCGCGACAAGCCCCTGGACGACGCCGTGGCGCTCGCCTCGATCCGTCAGGCGGCCCAGGCGTGCGGCGAGCAGATGCAGAAGCGGGGCGTCCGGCTGGCATCCTACAACCCGCGGGAGATCGCCGACGACGTCGATGCGCTGCGCCAAGCCCTTGGCGTGGAGAAGGTCTCGGTGGTGGCCACCAGCTTCGGCACCCGCTTGGCGCTCGAGGTCCTGCGCCGGCACGGCGCCACGGTCGACCGCGCCTTGCTGCTGGGCGTCGTCGGTCCGGACCAGGAGCTGAAGCTGCCGGAAGCGGCGGACGACGTCCTCGCCCGGATCGAGCTGGGCCCTGGAAGGTCTCTGCGCGACAGCCTGCGCGCGCGGCTCGAGGAGCTTGCCCGGGAACCGGTCCGCGTGACGGCGGTGGACGTGCTGACGGGCGAGAAGACGCCGGTGGCGATCGGTCCCCTCGACCTGCAACTGGCCATCGCCGACCACCTCAACTCGGCCGACCGGCTCCTCGCCCTGCGCGAGATCGCGCTCCGCCTCGAGCGCGGCGACTGGGAGCCTCTGGCGGGGCTCCTGTTGCGCCAGCGCAAGCGCTGGCTAGGCCATGTCATGCCCTACGCGGTCGCCTGCTCCGCCGGAGCCTCGGAGACCCGCCGGAGCCAGGTCGCCGCGCAGGCCAGGCGCGCGGTCGTCGGCCGGCAGCTGGATTCCGCCGTCCCCGAGATCTGCTCCTCCCTGGGTGTGGAGCCGCTTCAAGTCTCCTCGCGCCAGAGCGTGCGGTCCGACGTGCCGGTGCTGATCGTCAGCGGCACCCTGGACGCCCGCACACCGGCACGGAACGGCGACGAGGTCCTGCAGCACCTGTCGCGCGGCGTCCACCTCGTGGTCGAGGGTGCGGGCCATGGAGAAGACCTGCTGGTCGCGACCCCGGAGATCGCCGCGCGGTCCGTCGCCTTCCTGCGCGGACAGCCGGTCGCGCCGGAGCGGCTCAAGGCCGTGTCGCTCGAGGAGCGCGTGCCGCCGGCGCCGGCCACGCTGGCCAGTGTCGTGACCGACACGCTCCATGGTGTCGAGATCTCCGACCCCTACCGCTGGCTGGAGAGCTCGGCCACGCCCGAGGTGCGCGTCTGGACGCAGCAGCAGAACGCGTACACGGACCGGCTGCTCCAGGTGCTGCCCGGGAGGTTCGAGATGCGTCGGCGGCTCACCGAGCTCGCCGCCAGCTCCGGCGCTGGGCTACCGCGGATGCGCAGAGACCGCGCCGTCTATGCTGTCTCCACCGGCGCCTCCACACTACCCGCCATCGTCGTCCGCGACGGCGAAGGTGCCGAACGCGTCCTGGTCGATCCGCAGCGTTTCAGCATCGCCGAGAGCCGGTCCGCGGTCGAGCTGCTCGACCTGTCGCCCGACGGCACGCTGGCGGCGTTTGCCGTGCGGCGGGACGGCGCCGAGGAGGTGTCCGTGCGGTTCGTCACGGTGAACGATGGGACCCTCCTCCCCGACGAGCTGCCCGGCGGGCGCTATTTCGGTGTCGCCGTCGCCGCCGATGGACGGGGTGCCTACTACGGACGCGAGCTGGACGACGGCGAGGGCTCGCGGCTCCGTTACCACCGCTTCGGCACCGATCCGGCGGCGGACCCGGTGATCTTCGGCGAGGGCTACGG
>JBKKAU010000207.1:0-20535 GCA_046714475.1 Thermoanaerobaculia bacterium | reverse complement strand
TGGTCAACCGCCACCCGGTGGAGGTGGCGATGTCGCTGAGGCGCGGGGGCCTGTACGTCGAGGTCCAGCTCAACCCCTGGGTCGCGGGCCCGGCCTGGACCGTCTACAACTCCCACCTGCTGCGCTTCCGGCTCGCCCGCCCGGACCGTTGCCTGCTCTGGCACGTCGAGGGCGCGACGCGGTCGCTGGAGCCGGCGTTCTCAGCCCTCGCCGGGAAGATCGGGCTGGCCCTCGCTCCGGGAGCGGCCCAGTCGGCGTTCGCCCCGGAGGACCTGGCCGGGGGGCTGTGGGCGAGCGGCATCGACTGGCGGGCGGTGCTGCCGGAGGCGATGGACCTCTACGGCCGGCTGCAAGCGGCCGCGGACCTCCCCGGGAGGGACGACGCCGCGATCCCGGAGAGGGCCGGACGGCCGCGGCTGGAGCGCGATCTCCTGGAGACGGCCGAGCACCTCCTGGCGGCGGCGCTCTCCTCCTCGGCTCCGGCGGCCGAAGCCCAGGTCCCGGCAGCCTGGAGGGTCGACTACTCGGACCTGCGGCAGCATATGGCGCGGCAGGAGGAGGAGATCCAACGCTTGACCGGGCAACTCGAGCAACAGGTGGCGCTCCGGGACGTGGAGATCCGGCGGCTCCTGGAGGAGGCCGAGCGTGCCGAGGAGAGGCTCCGGAGCCTTTCCAGAGAGGCTCGCGGTCTGCGGGAGAGCCTTCAGTCCCGGGAAGAGGAGTGGGGCCGCATCCAGGCGACGCGCGGCTGGAAGCTCCTCCACGCCTGGTGGTCGGCCATGGCGCGCCGCCAGTCCTGGCGGGTGGCAGGTGGTCCGAAAGCGCGGGAGGAGAGCGAAGACCACCCCGGCGCGGGCGTGTTCCGGGAGCTGGACCAGAGGGTCCAGCCCGAGGTGAGACAAACCGGCCTTTCGTGACAGTGGAAGGATGAAACCCGATACGCGATCCAGCGCAACGGGAACCTTTCACCGAAAGGAGAACGCCATGTCCACCACCGAGAGCCAGGACAAGGACCTGTTGGCCCGCTTCGACAACCAGGTCGGCCCGCAGGTCACCGGCCGGGGGAGCGTCGCCATCTACACCGAGGGCCGCCCGGTCGTCCTCTTCTACTCGCCGCAGGACGAATCGAGATCGACGGCGCTCTACAGCACCAACTCGAGCCGGCCGGACAAGCCGCTGCCGGTCCGCCAGGAGCTCCCGATCTCGGGGGCTTACAACGTCTACATCGACTACAACGTGCAGCCGGGCGGCGACATCAAGCTCTGCTGGTCGATGCGCTGAGCGAAGAGCTCCGTCGGCGGTGTATCCGGTTACGGCGCGGTGGACCTGGTAGCGGTGCGGTGAGTCTTCTTGCCGTGCGGTGTACTTGACGGTCGCGCGGTCTGGAGAGGGACGTTGCGTTGCGGATGACTTCTGTGCGGCCGGGATTCTCCGGATGCGGTGAGACTGATTGGGGTGCGGCGGATGTTGTTTCCTGGCCGCACCATAAAATCCTGCGCCGCACCATGAGCGGATACGCCGCACCGCAAGAATATTCACTGCACTGTCGTAATCTTCACCGCGCCGCTATGATCTCTGCCGCGCCGTGCGGATATTAGCCGCGCCCCGTCGTCCTGCCTTCCAGGAAGGAGTCGATCAGCTTGCGCGCGATGCTCATGCGCGGCGGGATGACGGGCAGGTCGTCGGCGCCGAACCAGCCGGCGTCCTCGATCTCTCCGGGCTGCGGCGTGAGCTCGCCGCCGGCGTAGTCGGCGGTGAAGCCGATCATCAGCGAGTTGGGGAACGGCCAGGGCTGGCTGCCGAAGTAGCGGACGTTGGTCACCGCGACCCCGACCTCTTCCAGGATCTCCCGCTCGACGGTCTGCTCCAGCGACTCCCCCGGCTCGACGAACCCGGCGAGCGTGCTGTACATGCGCGGCGCGAAGTGCGGCGAACGGGCGAGCAGGATGCGGTCCCCCCGGCGCACCAGCACGATCACCGCCGGGGAGAGCCGCGGGAAATGCGTCATGCCGCAGGTGGGGCAGCGCCGGGCGAGCTCCGTCTCCAGGCGCTCGGTCGGCAAGCCGCACCGGCCGCAGAACTGGTGGGTACGGTCCCAATCGACGATCTGGACCGCCCGGCCGGCGAAATGCCAGGTCGGCTCGTCCACCAAGCCCCAGAGCGCCCGCAGGCCGATGAACCTCCACCCCTCCGGTGGCTCGACGCCGGCTCCCAGCTCCGCCGCGTAGCAGAAGCGCCCGGCCCATTCGCCGAGCTGGTGGTGGGAGCGCAGGGACTCCCAGCCCCATTCCGTCCACTCGCCGCCCTCCGGCAGCCGCGCCGCGCCGGCCTCGACGCGGACCAGCAGCTCGTTGCCGCGGATGGCGAACCACCAGGTCGGATCCATAGAGATCTCCTTCGGCGGTATCATGCCGCAAATCCCTGGAGACCCGATGAAGACGCTGAAGACGCTCGCTTTCGCCCTGAGCCTCGCCGTCGCCGGCAGTCTTACCGGCAGCTTGGCCGGCAGCCTTGCCGCCGACTCCCCGCGCCTGTTCCGCGCTGACGACCTCTACGAGTTGCGCACGGTCGAGGACCCGCGGATCAGCCCCGACGGGCAGTGGGTCGCCTACACCGTCGAGCGGCTCGACCGGGAAGAGGACCGGCTGGACAAGGACCTCTACATGGCGCCCCTGGCTCAGGGAGCGGCGGGCGGCGAGGCGGTGCGCCTGACGGCGAGCCCCAAGTCCGAGAGCACGCCGCGCTGGAGCCCGGACGGCCGCTGGCTCGCCTTCCTCTCCTCGCGCGACAGCCAGAAGACGCAGGTCTGGCTGCTCGACCGGCGCGGCGGCGACGCCTTCCGCCTCACCGACTTCAAGGCCGACGCCGCCGACCTCGCCTGGTCGCCCGACGGCAAGCGCCTCGCCGTGGTGGTCTCCGACGTCGACCCCGACGAGCCTGAAGAGGAAGGGAAGGAGGAGGGCGCGGGCGGCGGCAAGGAGAAGACGCCCAAGCCGATCGTCATCCGCCGCCTCCAGTTCAAGCGCGACGGCGAAGGGTATCTGCGGGAGATCCGCAGCCACATCCACGTCTTCGACGTCCAGGCGAAGACCGCCGTCCAGGTCACCCGCGGCCCCTACGACGACAGCGAGCCCGCCTGGTCGCCGGACGGCCGCTGGCTCGCCTTCACCAGCAACCGGACCGAGGACCCGGACGCCAACGAGAACACCGACGTGTTCGTGGTCGAGGCCCGCGAGGGAGCGACCCCCCGCGCGGTGACCACGACGCCGTCGACCGACGGCTCGCCCGCCTGGAGCCCCGACGGCCGGTCGATCGCCTATCTCGCGGGCGGCGACCCCGCCGACCACTGGTACGGCACCAACCACGTCGCCTTGGCGCCGGTCGAAGGCGGTCCTTCCCGGCCGCTCACGAAGTCGCTCGACCGCAACGCCTTCGATCCCCGCTTCTCGCCGGACGGACGCTCCGTCTACTTCCGTCTGGAGGACGGCGGCCGCGAGCACCTGGCGCGGGTGCCGGCCGCGGGCGGGGCGGTGGAGAGGGTGGTGGCCGGCGAGCGCGTGGTCCAGGCGTTCGACGTCGGGCCGCGGGGAGAGCTGGTGGTGCTGGAGACTTCGTTCCACCAGCCGCCGGAGGTCTCGGCGGTGGCGGCCGGCGGGACGCTCCGCCGTCTCACCCGGGTCAACGACGCCTTCCTCGCCGGCATCCGCCTGGCGCCGCTCCGCCGCTTCCAGGCGAAGAGCGCCGACGGCACGCCGATCGACGTCTTCCTGACCCTGCCGCCGGACGCTCCAGCCCCTTCAGCGGGTACGCGGTTGCCGGCGGTCCTGCGCATCCACGGCGGCCCGGTCGCGCAGTACACCCCCGAGTTCTGGCCGGAGTGGCAGATCTTCGCCGCCCACGGCTACGCGGTGGTGGCGGCCAACCCGCGCGGCTCGAGCGGCTACGGCCGCGACTTCAGCCGCGCCCTCTGGGCCGACTGGGGCAACAAGGACACCGAGGACGTCCTGGCCGCGGTCGACGCCGTGATCGCCATGGGGATCGCAGACCCCGACCGTCTGGGGGTGGGGGGGTGGAGCTACGGCGGCATGCTGACCAACTACGTGACCTTGAAGACGAACCGCTTCAAGGCCGCGATCTCGGGCGCCAGCGAGACGAACTACCTCGCCAACTACGGCACCGACCATTACCAGTACGCCTGGGAGACCGAGCTCGGGCTGCCCTGGCGGAACACCGACCTCTGGATCCGCCTCTCGCCCTGGTTCCAGGTGGAGAAGAACACGACGCCGACCCTCTACCTCTGCGGCGGCGACGACGTCAACGTCCCCTGCCTCAACTCCGAGCAGCTCTACCAGTCCATGCGCCGTCTCGGCCGCGAGACCGAGCTGGTCATCTACCCCGGCCAGACCCACAGCATCAAGACGCCCAGTTATCAGGTGGATAGGTATTCGCGGTATGTGGCGTGGTATGACAGGTATTTGAAGAGGTAACGGGGAAGGTTTGAGTGCTCCACGGGTAAGGAGGTTTGATGAGCACTGAGAACCGTGAAGCGAGCGGCCGTTAACTGGCAGCTGAAGAGCTGTTGGCCAAACCCGAAAGATGTAGCGGACGCCGTCAGGTGTTCTTTACCCGAACCCCGCTTGACTGTGGGGGTGTCTTCACAGTCCCCAAAGTGTGAAGATTGCAGGAACGTCCGTCTCCTGGGACAAGGAGGAGCTCGCCTTGGTAGACCAACCCGGCTTTCCGTTGCGGGCGCTTATTGAGAAGCTGCACCTCAAGACGGACCCGGAGCTCACCCGGGTTGAAGCCTTGGCCTTTCGGATCCAACAGTTCCGGAGGGAGGTAGGGAAACAGAGCCAAGAGGCACCCAAGGCTCAGGAGGAGGTGAGCCGCACATCGCTCCTCCATGCTTGTGGGTTGATCCAGCCGGCCGTGTTCACGCGTCTTAGCCAGGCCGGATTCAACCGTCGCTCCTGGGAACAGGCACTTCAGCTCCAAGACGCTGTCAGCTTCGAGATTTCCTTCAGACCAGCCGACCTTTCTCGGACGGTCTCGGTCAGACCTGACGACCTGCTACCGGTTTTGGAGCGGTATGCCGCCAATTTCCGGCAGCGGCCCTTGGACGCTTTGGGGTTGGCTTGGGCAATCGCCGTGCAATCCCCAGAGCTCGGAGGGGTCGGTCGAAGGCTCCAGCGTGCGGGCCTCAATCGAACTGCCGCCGACGCCCTCCTGGCCGAAGACATCGCGGCTGGACTCGGTCTCGCTCCGATCTCGGGTCTTGAGCGTTTCCACGTCACGCCCGCAGTCTCTGGAGCGCTAGAAAAGGCCACAGCGCTTGCCCGCGAGCGTGGCCCGCGGACACCTTTGACGGCGAGCTTACTCCTCCTCGGGCTTGTGGAGCAGGGCGCCGGCTCGTCTACTGACGACTCGATGATCCTTTTGCGGAAGAAGCTCCAGGGTGGGAACCCGCATCGTTTCATCTCCGTAGTGGACGAGTACTTATCCTGGTATGGAGAGCGGCAGTCCCGGCAGATCGAGATCCGCTGGATGACTCGCCGCGTGGGCGAGATCTTCGAGGCTGCCCGCAGCTTAGCCATGGCGGCCCGGCGGCGGAGCCTGATTAATGTCCGCTTTCTGCTAGGGGCCATCCTGGCCTACCGCACCCCTGAGGGTAGTGCGCCTTTAGGAGCGCATCTCCTTCTCGAACAGCTCGGTGTGGGTGTCGAGGTGATGACCGCGGAGCTTCTCAGTTATCTACGGACGAACGCTCCCGCGGAAGGTGGTGACAACCTTGAAGCATGGCTGAACTTCTTCCGCTCCGCGGACGAGGGGGAAAGCGGTCCTGCAAACGTGGCCCGAATCGACGCAGAAAACCTCGGCGGCAAGGATCTTCTGCGCATCGATATTGATGTAAAGGCCTTCGCTCTCTTGCTTGCCTCTGCCAACCTCACTCCACCTCTGGCGATCGGCTTGTTCGGCAATTGGGGCGCCGGCAAGAGCTTCTTCATGAAGAAGCTCTTCGAGCACGTCGAAGGCATCTCCCGCAAGGCCGAGAAAGAACGGCTCAGGAACCGTCCTACTCCCTTCCATGGTCAGATCGTGCAGATCGAGCTCAACGCCTGGCACTACGAAGAGGCGAACCTGTGGGCGAGCATGGTTACTCATATCTTCGAATCGCTCCACCAGCACTTTACTCCCCGCGATGCGGAGGAGAGGACGCGCTGGGCCGAGCTGCTCAAGAAGCTTTCCGAGGCCAGCTTGAGCCAGGATGGAGCCCGGACCACCCTGGCCCGCGCTGAGGAGGACTTGGAGCAGGCCCACAAGGACCATGAAGCCAAGAAGCTGGAGCTTGGTATCGTGGTGGATACAGCCTGGGCATCCATCAAAGAATCCCTGGGCACGAAGGAACGGGAAGCGTTGGAGGAGGCACTGGGAATCCCTCAGCTCGACGCTCTGAAAGAAGACCTCCTACTGCGGAAGAAAGAGGCCCTAGAGCTGCGGGACCGCGTGGCGTTGCATCGCCAGACGATGGTTCGGATGCTCGGAAAGCCTTCGACACTATGGCTGCCGGTCGCGGTGCTCGCGCTGAGCCTTGCTGGTCTTGCGTTCCTTCCGTCCCTCCTGCCGCTGTTGCAATCGGATGCCGCGCAACGCACGCTAGCGACCGTCGCGGAGGTCTTCGCCTTCGCAGGTGGGATCTCCGCCTGGCTCGGCTCCGCATTGCGCAAGGCCTCAGGTGTCCTCGGGACGCTCGACAAGCTTCAGGCCCAGGTTCGGAAGAGCATCGAGGATACGGAAACTGCCCGCAGGCTGCGGGCGGCTGAGGCCGCTGTGGCGCTCGCCCGTCGCAGGCTCGAAGAGCAGCAGGTCCAGGTCGCGACCCTGCGCGCAGAAATCGAGGTACTGCGGCCGGGCCAGCGCCTCCTGCGCTTCCTCGAAGACCGGGCCGGCAGCTCGGATTATCGCAAGCACCTCGGGCTGCCTGCTCTGGTGCGCCGGGACTTCGAGCAGCTACAGAGGCTGCTGAGGCACGAGATCCTGCTTGATCGAACGTCTGCCGAAGCGGCTCTTGCCAGCGGCAGCGTCCCCGAGACCCTTCGGGAGGAGATTCAAAAGACCGACCTTCCCCTGGACGCCCAGACCACCGTCCATGCAATCCCAGGCTGGCGCTGGGTCGTGGAGGAGCCGAACAACCAGAGGCGCTTTGAGATCGAGCAGCCAGCCGCCGACTCCGACAAGCTCCGCTGCCGCGTGGTCTGGACAAACCTGCCGCGGATCGACCGCATCATCCTCTACATCGACGACCTCGACCGTTGTCCACCGAACAGGGTTGTCGACGTGCTCCGGGCCATTCAGCTCCTGCTCGCATTTCCACTGTTCGTGGTCGTGGTTGGAGTTGACGCCCGCTGGGTCAAACGTTCGCTGAACGTCCGGTACAGTAATCAGTTGCGGTCTCCTGAAAACGACGGATGGGACGGCGCCACGCCTCAGGACTACATCGAGAAGATCTTCCAGATCCCTTTCTGGCTCGAGCCCCTCAGTGCGGGCTCGACCCGGAGGTATTTGGAAGGATTGCTCGGCGCGAGCCCAGCGCCCGTCCGACGTGGCATACCGACGATGGCGATAGATGAGGATGGTCAGGCCGATTCCGTCTCGGCTGCGGAGGCGTCCAAGACCGAGCGCGACGCGGCGGCCGAGCAGCTGTCTGCCGAAATGGTGCCGCCGGCATCGTTTTCTTCTCTGGCTGAGATGCCCACCCCAGACAGCGATGAGTCCGCGAGCGAGCCGCTCCCAGAGCTCCTTGAAATCGAGCCGCTCGAGCAGGACTTCATGTTGGAGCTGGCGCCCCTGGTCCGCCGCACGCCCCGCTCCGTGAAGCGGTTCGTTAACATTTACCGCCTTTTTCGCGCCAGCCGGGCGAAAGGCCAGCTGAACGCGTTCCTGGGAACCGAAGACACTCCCGGACCTTATCGAGAGGCGCTCCTTCTTCTGGGCCTGCTAACGGCCGCGCCCGACATCGCGCCCCAGGTTTTCGCCTTTCTGCGTCAGGTTGCCGGCACCACCTTAGAAGATGCCTTGAGCAACATCGACCACAAGGCTTTGCCCTTCTCCTCCCCCGCCTGGGCCACGATGGAAAGCGACCTGCGCTGCCTAGTCGAAACCCTGGCTCGGGACGGGATGCGGCCTCTCCGCCTGGATGCTTTGCGCGATCAGCTCCCCGATGCTGCCCGCTATTCGTTCCTTGAAATGCCTCCACTCTGAGGGTGAGCCGTTCCGGCTTTTGGATGTCCCCCGCCCAGGTCCTTCCTTCGTTCAGGATGACACCGGGAGGGAGGAGGTTGCCGGCTTCCAGCCTTGCTGGTGGGCGTAGCCGGTGGACTCTCGCTTGATCTGCTCCGGCTCGCCGACGGGAAGCGACAGAGCCGCGAGGTCTCGGACCGCTTTCAGGCGAGCCTCAACGAGAGCCGACCCTTTGGAAGTTGCCATGGCCATTGTCCCTTTCTCACTCCCGACCCCGGTCGAACCGCTCGATCCGCTGCTGGATCTGCGCGACCATCCGGCGCAGCTCGGCAAGCTCGGTCTCGCCTAGGTGGTAGGCCAGCTCGGCCAGGAGCGGCTCGACGTCGGGACGGTATTCGTGCAGCAGGGTCGCGATGTCGTTCTCGTAGAGGCCCACCCGGGCGAAGTTGCCCTGGCGGTAGATCGAGGGCAGGGCGTACATCTTCAAGAGGAGCAGCCCTTCCACAGTGGCGCAGGGGATGTCCCGCTCGACGAAGCTCCGGGTGGTGGCGTAGCGCCGCCGCGCCCTCTCGAAGAGCGGGTTGCGGGTCGACAGGAGGTCGATCTGGAGGCCCTGGAAACGGCCGCGCGCGAAGTCCCCGTGCCGCTCCTCGATCTCGATCTCCGACAGTTGCTGGAGGGACGAGGTCGCCATGATCAGGTCGATGTCCTCGGTGTTGCGCCCTTCGACGTACTGCAGCATGGCGACGCCGCCGACGAGCAGATATTCGATCCGCCGCTCCTCGAGCAGCCGGAACAGGCGGTCGACGGTTTGGACCAGCGACTCCGCGTTCAATCGGTCTCCCCGCAGACGCTTGAAGTCGAACAGCACCGCGTTGCGGACGACGCTGCCGATATGGACCTTCCTGAGCCCTGCCGCTCGCACCGGCTCCATCCTACGAGAAAAAGTCCGCCAGCATCGCGTTGACCCGCTCCGGCTCCTCGTGCTGGATCCAGTGAGTGGCCTCTTCGAAGAAGACCAGCCGGCCGTCGTCGCAAAGGTCGATGCTCGGCTGGGCCATCTCGCGGCCGAGGAAGCGGTCGCGGGCGCCCCAGAGGAGCAGGGTCGGCACGGTGACGCGGAAGCTCATCGGGCGTTGCGGCCGGACGCGCAACGCCGCGCGGTACCAGTGGATCATGGCGCGGACCGCGCCGGGCTGCGACCAGGCTTCGCGGTAGCGATCGAGGTCCTCGTCGCTGAAGGTGCCGCGCCGGCTGGTCGCCCGCAGGGCCTTGGCGCCGAGGGCGAAGCGGTGGGCGCTGAAGCTGCGCTCGGGGAGCCAGGGGAGCTGGTAGTAGAAGAAGTACCAGCTCCGGCGCCGCTGTTTCGGGTTCTTGAAGAGGTGGCGCCGCATCACGGCGGGGTGCGGGACGTTGAGCACCGCCAAGCGCTCGACCCGTCGCGGATGGCGCATGGCCGTCCACCAGGCGACGGCGCCCCCCCAGTCGTGGCCGGCGAGGCAGGCCTTGTCGCGCCCGGCCTCGTCGATCAGCCCCACGACGTCGAGCGCCAGGTGCTCGATGGCGTAGGACGCAACGTTCCGGGGCTTGTCGCTCAGGTTGTAGCCGCGCTGGTCGGGGGCGAGGACGCGGAAGCCGGCTCCGGCGAAGGCGGCGATCTGCTCGCGCCAGCCGTACCAGAATTCCGGGAAACCGTGCAGGAGGATCAGGAGGGGACCGTCCAGAGGCCCGGCTTCGACGGCATGCAGGCGCACACCGTTCGTCGGGATCGTGCGGTGCCTCAGCCCGTTCTCGTCGTGTTTGTCCAGACTTCGATCCCTCCAGGAGGTTAATCTCTCCGGGCCCGAGAGGACCCGGAGATCTCCTGTACGAGGCTGCGCCTCACCTGCGGGGGCTGGACGGACGAGATGTACGTCAGGGTCTCGTGCACGTTCTCAAAAGGCAGGATTTACCAGCGGTCGTCGTGCCGGCCTCCGCCATTGCCGCCGCGGCCACGGCCGCCGCCGCCACCACCGCCGCCCGGGCCGCCGCCGCCGGTGCGCGGACGGGCTTCGTTGACGTTCAGCTTCCGCCCCTGGATCTCCCGCCCGTTCAGGCCATTGATCGCCGCCTCCGCCTCCGACTGGTCCGGCATTTCCAAGAAACCGAACCCCTTGGACTGGCCGGTCATCTTGTCCTTGATGATGGTGCAGGAGGTGACCTGACCGAACTCCTCGAAGGTCTGGCGGAGCTGGTCCTCGGTCATGCGGTACGACAAGTTCCCTACGTACAGGTTCGTCATTCTACTGTCTCCTTGATCATGGGTCCGTACTGCACGGTTTGCAAGAACCCTGCCTGAATGGCTCAGGCGGGTTGCCGGGCGATGAGCTGCCGGAGGCGGCGTACGTCGACCGGCTTGACCATGTGGTGGTCGAAGCCGGCGAGCTGGGAGCGGTGCCGGTCGGCATCCTGGCCGTAGCCGGTGAGGGCGATGAGCAGGACGCCGTCCAGGCCGCCGAGCGAGCGCAGGGCGCGCGCGACCTCGTAGCCGTCCATGCCCGGGAGCCCGATGTCGAGCAGCACGACCTCGGGCCGGACGTCGCGCGACGCCTCCAGGGCCATGAGGCCGTCGTGGGCGACCGTGACCTCGTGCCCCCAGAGGCGGAGGAGCTCGGTCAGGGCATCGGCCGCGTCCACGTTGTCCTCGACCAGGAGGATCCGCGCCGGCGGCTCTGCCGCGGCCTCCACCGGGGGCGCGGCCGGCACGGCCTGCCCGGCCTGCGAAGGCGCGGGGCGCAACGGCAGGTGGACGACGAACTCGCAGCCCCGGCCCGGGCCGTCGCTGTGGGCCTCGACCCGGCCGCCGTGTTGCTCCACCAGGCCGCGTACCAGGGTGAGGCCGATCCCCAGGCCGCCGTGCGAGCGGGCGAGCGACCGGTCCTCCTGTACGAACAGGTCGAAGACCCGCGGCAGGAGCGCCAGGTCGATCCCCGAGCCGTCGTCGCGGACCGCGATCGAGGCCTCGCCGCCATACCGTTCGACCGACAGCGCGATATGGCCGCCGGGCTCGGTGAACTTGGCCGCGTTGTGGAGGAGGTTGGCGAGCACCTGCTCGATGCGGGTGGCGTCGGCCTCCAGCCAGAGGGGCTCGTCGGGCAGGGCGACCTTCAATTCGTGGCGGCGCCGCTCGATCAGCGGCCGGGCGGTCTCGACGGCGCCCTGGACGGCCTGCCGCAGCTCGAGCGCGCCTTTGCGCAGCTCGATCTTGCCGCGGGTGAAGCGGGAGACGTCCAGCAGGTCGTCGACGAGGCGGGTGAGATGGCGCGTCTGGCGTCCGATGACCGCGGTCAGCTCGGCGGCGCGCTGGTCCACGGCCGAGCGCGTCTGGCCGAGCACCTGGCCGGCGCTGGAGATGGCGGCGAGCGGGTTGCGCAGCTCGTGCGCGAGCATGGCGAGGAACTCGTCCTTGCGCTGGTCGGCCGCCGCGAGGTCGGCGACGCGTTGCCGCAGCTCCTCGGCCAGCCGGCGGGACCTCTGGTAGAGCCGGGCATTGTCGATGGCGAGGGCGGCGCGGTACCCCATCTCCTCGGCGGTCGCGAAGTCCTCCGGGCCGTAGCGCCGGTCGTCGCCGGTGATCGCCAGGGTGATGGCGCCGAAGACCCGGCCGCGCGACATCATCGGCACCAGGATCGAGGAGCGGGCGCCGAGCGCCAGCAGGACCCGGAGGTGCTCCGCGTTCTGGGTGCCGGCGCGGATCTGGTCTTCATCCATCTCGGGGGAGAAGAGCGGCTCGCCGGTCCGCATGACGCGGCCGATGCCCCACTTCGCTCCCAGGGGCGGCGAAAACCGCCGCAGCTCGTTGATCAGGCCCTGGCCGGCCGGATCCTTGTGGCGGACCTCGGCGCGGCGGATCTCGCCGGTGTCCTCGAACACGTCGACGATGCAGTAGTCGGCGAGCGCCGGCACCAGCAGGTTCGCCAGGCCGGCGAACGTCTCGCCTTCGTCGAGCGAGGAGGAGAGCACCCGGCTCACCTCGGCGAGGAAGGCGAAGCGCTGCCGCGACGCCTCGGCCTCGGCGCGGGCCGCCTGGGCCTGGAGCAGCCGGCGGTTGTTCTCCTCCGCCTCCTTGCGCTCGGTGACGTCGCGGATGACCCCGAGCCCGCCGACGATCTCGCCGGCGGCGTTGCGCAACGGCGAGTAGTACCCCTCGAAGAAGCCCCGCCTGCCGGTCCCGGGGACCTTGTACGGGCGGTCCCGCGTGACGGTGCTGCGGCCGGCGAGCGCCTCGCAGAAGGCGCGGTCCTCGCCGGTCTCGATCAGGAACGGGAAGAGCTCGAAGGCGTGACGGCCCATCGCCTCGGCGCGCGGCACGCCCGAGATACGCTCCATCGCCGGGTTCCAGAGGATGTAACGAAATTGCGAGTCGAAGGCGAGGATGCCGTCCGCACTGCTCTCGATCAACGCCTGGGAGATATCCCAGGAGAGGGCTTCGGCGGCGTGCGGCGGCCCGTGAATGGGCTCGCTCTCCGGTTGGGACCGGCTCTGCGTCTTCATCATGAACCTGGGCGGTAGACCTTGCGCGGATTATAACCCTGCCGCCCGGAGAAAAGCCCCCGGGCGGAGAAAGAAAGGCGCAAGATGTCGAAAACGGGGGGTGGGCGCGCGTCAGGGCGCGATGAAACGCGCCCCTACAGGATCTATCTACACCCTGGGCAAAGGCTGTAGGGGCGCCATTCATGGCGCCCTCTTCGCCTCTACCCCTCCATCAAGGGGTAGAGCTGGCGGTAGCTGTCGGCCAGGACCAGGATGCGCTTGACGTAGTTGCGCGACTCTTCGATGTCGAGCGTCTCGAGGAAGTCGTCGAGCCCGGAGCCCTTCGCCTCGGCCTCCTGCCACAGCCGGCGGATGCGGTTGGGGCCGCCGTTGTAGCCGGCGAGCGCCAGCTCGACGTTGCCGTCGAAGCCGCGCAGCACCTCCTTGAAGTAGAAGCTGCCCATGCGGACGCTGACCGCTGGGTCGTAGAGCCGGCTCGGGTCGTAGCGCATGTCGAGCTTGCCCGCCATCTCCCGGGCGGTGGCCGGCATGATCTGCATCAGGCCGCGCGCGCCGACCGGGCTGGTCGCCTTGGGATCGAAGGCGCTCTCCTGCCGGATGATGCCGGCGACCAGGTGCGGCGGCAGGCCGACCCGCGCGGAGCTCTCGCGGATCTCCTTGCCATAGTGGAGCGGGTAGTAAGCCTTGAGCAGCTCCACCGGCACGGTGGCCTGGTAGGGGCCGCCGAGCGCCGGGTAGGCCTCGCGCAGCAGCACCAGGCTCGCGCTCAGACGGCCCTGCCGGCCGATCAGCACGGCCTTGAGGGCGAGCCGGTCGTGCTCTTCGGTCTGGCCGTCGAGCAGCTCCATCTCCCGCTCCGCCAGCCCGTCCAGGCCGAGGTCGACCAGGAGCTTGGTGCGGCGCAGCGCCGGCTGGGCCGGCCAGGGGGAGGTGTTGGCCTTGGTGGCCAGGGCGACGGTCAGGGTCTCGGGGGTCTGGCCGAGCTGGGCGAGCGCCTGCCGGCCGTAGAAGTCCGAGGTGTCGGTCGAGGCGACCAGGTCGCGGTAGAGGTCGCGGGCGCGCTGCCTCTGGCCGAGCCCTTCGAGGGCGCGGGCCTTCCAGTAGCGGCCACGGTGGGCGTCGCGGTGGTCGGGGTAGAGCTCCTCGAGCTCGGTCCAGGTGCCGACCGCGCCGGAGATGTTGCCGTTCCGGTACTCGGCCCAGCCGGACTCCCAGAGGTGGGCGGCGCCGGTATCGTCCCAGGGATCGATCCGCCGCAGAGCCCGCAACGTCCCCATCGCCTCCTCGAACAGGCCGTCCTCCAGGAAGTGCTCGTAGAGGTCGCGCAGCGCTTCGCGCGAGAGGTCGGTGCCGGTGTCCAGGCGGACGACCTCGGCGAGGTGCTCGTAGGAGCGCTGCAGCATGCGCCGGCGCTCGGAGGAGGGGAGGTTGGCACGGCCGGAGCGGGCCGTCGCGACGTCGGCGGCGGCGAGCGCCCGCTCCCACTCCAGCGCGGCGCGCTCGGCGCGGCTGGCGGGCGCGGCACCGTTGAGGTCGTTGAGGCCGTTGAGACCGTTGAGGTCATTGAGCAGGTCGAGGGCCTCCTGGCCGCGCTCCGCCCGCGTCAGGGCGTGCGCCTTGAGCAGGTGCCAGCCGAAATCGCGCTCGGCCTCGGGCAGGCCGTCGAGCGTCGACAGGGCGGCCGGCAGGCTCTTCAAGTCGACGAAGGACTGGGCGCGGCGCTTGACCTCGCCCGAGGAGAGCAGGCTGTCCCACTCGACCTCGCCCATGGCGCGGAAGGTGCGGGCCGCGTCGCGGGCGTCGGCCGAGAACGGCGCCTCGACCAGCAGGCGGCGGCCGGCCTCGCGCTGCACGTCGGTGTCCTCGAGGTGGCTCCCGATCTTCCAGGCCAGGTGCTCGATATCGCGGGCCGCCTCGCCCTGGATGCTGGCCCGGCGCGCCTTGCCGATCAGGTCGAGCGCGAGCGGGTCCTGCCCCTCGGCGTGCGCCAGCTCGGCGGCTTCGAGGTAGGCGAGCGGCCGCAGCGGCGAGCCGTGGTGGCCGGTGATCAGGCGGGCATAGCCCGACTGCGCCAGCTCGACCTCGCCGCGGTCGGCGGCGATCCGCGCCAGCAGGTAGAGCCGCCAGTCCTCGAGCGCGCCCTGCGGCGTCTCGACGGAGGAGAGGAGCTTTTCGGCGAGCTGCTCGTCGCCCGCTTCGTAGGCGTAGAGGCCGGAGATCAGGGTCGCCTGGGTCACCTGATCGCGATGCTTCGCGGCGACGCCGTCCAGGATCTGGCGCGCCTCTTGCAAATTATCTTTACGGAGAGCGCGGGCGGCTTCGGCGTAGAGCTCGACGGGAAACGCCGGATAGGCCGGGACGACGGTGCGGCGAGGGACCACCAAGGAGGGGGAGGGGTTCGGGGCACTGATGAGAAGGGTGCCCGTGGAAAGCGTGAGGACGAGGAGGACCAGGGTAGTACGAGCCTTGGTGATCTTCATGGGCTTGCTGCCACTCCTTCGAACCGACAAAGGGTTGCGCTGAACCGAGTTGTATTTACATCCCGAGGCCGCCCTTGGAGCCTCGAGCCTTTTTTTTGCGTCGGGACGCTGTTGTCACTTCTCCCAACCCGCGCCAGCACCGAGTCATTCCAAAATACCAGGATTTTCACGGTAAATTTCGGATTCGCGCCGAGCTTCCGCCTTCGGCGTGCTCTTTTTTCCTGTTCTTTGTAAGAAGTGCCTGTTTTCTCGTGCGCGGAGAGCTAGCGCGCCGGCGGCCGTGATACGATCCGTGTCATGTCGATCCTGGACCTGCTTGGGTTGAAGAAGGGCGCCCGTCGCCCGGAGGCGGGCGATACCGAGACGGTGCGCAAGATCGTCCGCGAGCTCGACGCCCTGGACCCCGAGAGGGCGCGGTATCTGGCCGCTTTTGCCTATCTGCTCTCGCGGGCCGCCAACGCCGACCTGGAGATCAGCGAGGAGGAGACGCGCAAGATGGAGCGGCTCCTCCAGGACGTCGGGCACCTTCCCGAGGAGCAGGCGGTGCTGGCGGTGCAGATCGCCAAGTCGCAGAGCCGTCTCTTCGGCGGCACCGAGAACTTCCTGGTCGCCCGGGAGTTCAAGGAGATCGCGACGCGCGAGCAGTGCGAGGAGCTGCTCCACTGTCTGTTCGCCGTCTCGGCCGTGGACGAATCGATCTCCGGCGCCGAGGAGGCGCAGATCCGCCAGGTCGCCAGCGAGCTCGGCTTTTCGCTCTCCGAGTTCACCGCCGTCCGCGCCGCCTACAGCGACAAGCGGGATGTCTTGAAGCAGCTCCGCCGGCCGGATTAGCTCTCAACCCCCTTGAAGTATCATGGCGCGCCCTTTGCGTCCTCCGCCCCCGCGGTGAAGGACAGGCCTTACTTTTTGGAGACGTTTCGATGACTCGATATCGTGATCGGCGTGATCGGCGTGATCGTGAGCGGACCGCGGGTTGCTTCCTGCGCGTGCTGCTGATCCTGGGGTTCCTGGCGCTCGTCGTCCTGGCGTTCGCCACCTTCTGGACGGGGGCGGAGCCGGAGGTGGCGGTCGCGTCCAAGCTCAAGGGGATCGGCCGCAGGACGCCCATCCAGGTCCGCATCAAGGATCCCCAACGGGTGGAGAAGGTCCGCGTCGAGCTGGTCCAGGGGTCGGACGTCAAGCCGATCACGGAGAAGGAGCTCCAGGCCCGTCCCGCCTGGCAGGTTTGGGGCGGCGGCGAGCCGGTCGAGATGACGGTCGACGTCGGGCGCGACACGGTCAAGGGGCTGCGCGCCGGCGAGGCCACCGTGCGGGTGACCGCCGAGCGGGCGGGCACCTGGCTGCGCCGGCCGGCGCCGGTCGTCTCCGAGATCAAGCTGCCGGTCCGCCTGGCGCCGCCCACCCTGGGGGTGACCTCCAACTTCCACTACGTCAACCAGGGAGGCAGCGAGCTGGTGGTCTACCGGGTCGGCGAAGGGTCGATCCGGGACGGCGTGCAGGCCGGCAAGTGGTGGTTCCCCGGCTTCCCCATGCCGGGCAACGACGCGCAGCAGAGGTTCGCGGTCTTCGCCGTCCCCTATGACATGGACGACCCGTCGGGCGTCCGCCTGGTGGCGGTCGACGACGTCGGCAACCGCGCCGAGGCCGCCTTCATCGACAAGTTCACGCCGCGGCCGATCCGCACCGACACCATCGACGTCAACGATCCGTTCCTCAACCGGGTGGTGCCGGAGATCCTGGCGCAGTCGCCCGAGGTCGAGGACAAGGGGGACCTCCTCCAGAACTACCTGTCGATCAACCGCGACCTGCGGCGCAAGAACGCCGAGACCTTGAAGGAGCTGGGGGCGAAGTCGGAGCGCCGGTTCCTCTGGGACCAGCCCTTCCTGCCGATGCCCAACGCCCAGATCACCGCCGCCTTCGCCGACCGCCGGACCTATGTCTACAACGGCAAGGACGTCGACCAGCAGGACCACCTCGGGTTCGACATGGCCTCGGTCGAGCGCGACGTGATCCCGTCCTCGAACAGCGGCAAGGTGGTGCTGGCGCGCTACTTCGGGATCTACGGCAACGCGGTCGTGGTCGACCACGGCTATGGCATCCAGAGCCTCTACGGCCACCTCTCGTCGCTCGCCGTGCGCGAGGGGCAGGAGGTCCGGCGCGGCCAGGAGCTGGGCCGTTCCGGCGAGACCGGCCTGGCCGGCGGCGACCACCTGCACTTCACCATGCTGCTCCAGGGGCTGCCGGTGAGCCCGATCGAGTGGTGGGACTCGCACTGGATCCAGGACCGGGTGGCCAGGAAGCTCGGCCCCATGCTGCAGCTCAAGCCCGCCACCCCCATCCAGCGGGCGGCGGCCCCGGCGGGGTAGGGGCGGCCCTTGTGGCCGCCCTCCGGAAGGGCACCCACAAGGGGTGCCCCTACAGAGGATCCATCGATTCCGGCGTGACAGAGCCCTACAGCACCAGCGCGTAGCCGACCTTCATGAAGAAGGTGCGGTTGGCGCGGGTCAGCTCGACGAAGCGGCCCTCTTCGATCTCGCCGCCGAGCTGGTTGTCGGAGTAGCCGAGGAAGAAGACGGTCTGCGGGTTCAGCTTGTAGGAGAAGAGCAGCTGGCTGAAGAGCTGCTCGTCCTCGGACGGCACCTCCTCGGCGGTGTACAGCTCCTGGTTGAAGGTGAGGTCGGTGTACTGCAGCACGGCGCGGAAGAAGGTGCGGATGTTCAGCTGGTAGACCGCCCGCAGCTGGCTGAGGTTCACCTCCAGCAGCTCGTCGCCGTCCACCTCGACCCGCTGCAGGTCGTGGTCGACGCCGAGCGAGACGTTCCGGCCGATGTTCCAGCTGACCTCGGGCCGCAGGCGGAGCAGGTCGCCGGCCCTCGTATGGGCGAAGTCGATGGTGTCCCCCACGGTCGCCGTCATCTCCAGGTAGAGGCCGCCGGTCGGGCGCATCTCGAAATAGAGGTGGGTGAACCGCTCGTCAAAGGTGACGCCCTTCCAGGTGCGGTCGCGCCAGCCGGTGCCGATCTGATAGAAGGACTGGAGCGGCCCTCTCAGATTCACCCAGGTCTCGAATTCGCGCTCCAGGAGCCTGCCGTCCACGCCTTCGGTCTGGTCCCAGTCGCCGCCCCAGTTGATGCTGGTGTACCACCTGCTGCCGCCCCGGTCCTCCGCGTGCCAGGTCCGCTCGAGGCCGCCCAGCAGCAGGGAGTAGCCCACCCGCGGCATGAAGCCCAGATCGGCCCGGAACCCGGGGTCGATGTCCTCATAGCGGGAGTACCAGGTCCAGTGGCGGGAGCCGTGGTTGTAGGCGAGGCGCAGGGCCGAGCCGTCGAGGTCCCGCTCGCCGGGGTCGATGCCGAGCCGCTCGCCGATCTCGTGGCCGTACCCCGTCCGCGATTGCAGCCACTGCGCGGTGACGGTGTCGCCGGACCGCGGGCGCCAGAGCCCGTCCACCCCGAAGAGGTCGCTGCGGTAGGCGCCGCCCTGGCGATGGGTCGCGACCGTCCCGAGCGTCGCCGAGGCGCCGAGGTCGCGGCGGTAGCGGAACACCGCGTCGGTGGTGTGGAAGCCCTGCAGCGACTCGGAGCGGGAGGACTGGGAGCCGGGCAGCAGGAAGTTGCTGGTCTCGTCTTCCGCCACGAACAGGCCGATGCCGTTCCGGCCCTCCTTGCCGGTGAGCTTGAACCCCCAGGACGGATCGGCCACCGTGCGGGTGTGGACGGCGCTGAACGGCGTGCCGAAGAAGTCGGCGCCCTCCAGGAAGAAGGGGCGCTTCTCGGGGAAGAACAGGGCGAACTGGGTGTTGACGTCGAGCTGCGCGACGTCCGCCTCGACCTGGGAGAAGTCGGGGTTGACGGCGCCGGAGAAGATCAGGTTCGGGGTCATCCCCCAGCGGATGGTGAAGCCCGGGTCGGTCTCGGTGTCGCCCGCTTCGATGCCGCGGTCGGGGAAGTCCGGGCTGGCGTCGGTGCGCCGCGCCGTCACCGTCGGGTCGATCTCCAGGTTGCGCCCCGGCGTGGCGCCGGCGAAGCCGGTCACCTTGGGGACCTGGCAGAAGAAGCAGCTGTTGTCGGGGTCGAGCGGCGCGGCGGCGAGTTGATGGCGCAGGCTGCGTGGGTAGGAGCGGAACGGCAGGAAGCCCCAGGTCTGCTCCCCCTCGGTGCGTTGGAAGCGGAGCGAGCTGTAGGGGATGGCGATCTCGACCGTATAGCCGCGCTCGTCGATCCGCCCCGCCGATCTCCAGATGGCGTCCCAGGCCGCGTCCTCCTCCTCGTCGGCGGTCTCGGTGCGCGCCAGGTCCATCTGTACCCCCAGCGGGTTGACGAAGAACTCGAAGCCGCGGCGCTCGTCGTTGTAGGTGTCGAGCATGAAGCCGACGAAGTCGTCCCGGTACGGCGTGTCGCGGTCGGTGACGTGGGCGCGGATCGCCGCCGGGTCCGGATCGTCGGCGCGGAAGGCGGCGTAGAGGTGGGTGTCGTCGTAGGTCAGGTAGGCGATGGTCGAGACCGGGGCCGGGGTGTTCTGGCCGGGATCGATCTCGACGCCGAGCTCGAAGGCGAGGGCGTTCTGCCAGGCCTCCTCCTCGATCACGCCGTCGACCGTGACGGCGGAGGTCGCCCGCGGCACCCGGTAGTTCGGTTTCTGGCCGAGCGGCGGCGGCTCCTTGGGGTCCTGCCAGGCCGTGAGCTGAGAGGAGACCCCCAGGGTGATGGTCAGCAGGAAGGCGGCGCGAAATCCCAAAGTTGTTGGTTGGCTCACGGCTGTCCCCTCTTTGTCGCCTCTCCTTACGAAGGAAGGACGTTGGAGGTTGCAGCTGTGCCGCGGGTCCCTCTCCCGTCCGCCGGAGAGGGACCCGGGGTGACCTCAGTTGTTGATCCTGTTCATGTTGTTGAGGCAGCAGTCGGTCGTAAAGCAGCTCGACTCGATGCCGCCCGCGGCCTCTTTCATCTCCGCCCGGCCGAGCTCTCCGCCGTCGAGCCGGCGCAGGGTGTCGCGGTGGATCTGCAGCTTCTTCTCGCGCTTCTTCATCTCGGGTCTCCTTTCGATTGGGGCCTACTCTGCGAAGGTGCGGGGACGGGAGGCTCCCGGGACAGGCGGGGGAGGGAGAAAAAAAGAGCGCCGGCGGCCGCGAGGGCTCCGGCGCTGAGAAGGGAAGTAAACCATGAATCGGGAGAACGCGCCTCCGGGACGGAGGAGGGGCGGACTTTGTCGCGGGTGGGACCTTCTTATAGTGGCGGAAAGGCGGCGGAGCGGGACAGCCGCGGCGATGGAGAGGGGAGGGAGGCGC
>JBKKAU010000206.1:0-3977 GCA_046714475.1 Thermoanaerobaculia bacterium | reverse complement strand
TACACCTCCGGCTCCACCGGCCGGCCCAAGGGGGTCGCGGTCCGCCATCGCGGCGCCGTGGGGCTGATCGAGTGGGCGCGCGGGGTCTTCTCTCCGGAGATGGTGGAGGGGACCCTGGCCTCGACCTCCCTCAACTTCGACCTCTCGGTCTTCGAGCTGTTCGTGCCCTGGAGCCAGGGCGGGACGGTGCTGCTGGCGCGCGACGTCCTGGCGCTGCCGGAGGTGGCCGCCTCCCGACGCGTGACGCTGGTCAACACGGTACCGTCGGCAATGACCGAACTGGTGCGCGTGGGCGCCCTGCCGGCGACGGTCCATACGGTCGGGCTGGCCGGCGAGGCGCTCCCCGGCGCGCTGGTCGACGACCTGTACGGAAAGGGTGTGCGTCAGGTCTTCAACCTCTATGGCCCGTCGGAGTCGACGACCTACGCGACCTTTGCGCGCGTCGGGCCGGGGAGCGGCCCCTGGCCGCCGGTCGGCCGGCCGGTGGCGGGCACCCGGGCGTTCGTGTTGGACCGTGGGCTCCGGCCCGTGCCGATCGGCGTGGTGGGGGAGCTGTGCCTGGCGGGGGAGGGGCTCGCCCGCGGATATCTCGGCCGTCCGGACCTGACCGCCGAACGGTTCCTCCCCGATCCCTGGAGCGGGAACCCCGGCGGTCGCCTCTACCGGACCGGCGACCTGGCCCGCGTCCTGGCCGATGGCAACCTGCGTCTGCTCGGCCGCGTCGACTATCAGGTCAAAGTCCGCGGTTTCCGCATCGAGCTGGGGGAGGTCGAGGCCGCTCTCCTCGCCCATCCCGCGGTGCGTGAGGCAGTCGCGGTGGCGCGCGAGGACGTGCCCGGAGACAAGCGCCTTGTGGCCTACGTCGTCGCCTCGGCCCCCGCGACGGATCTGCGGGATTTCCTGGGACGGACCCTGCCCGCCTCGATGATCCCCTCCGCTTTCGTGACCCTCGACGCCCTGCCGCTCACGCCCAACGGCAAGGTGGACCGCAAGGCGCTGCCGGCCCCGGACCTCCAGCCGGCCGGCGATGGGCAGGGATTCGTCGAGCCGCGCACCCCCACCGAAGAGGCGCTGGCGAAGATCTGGCGGAAGGTCCTGCGCCTCGACCGCGTCGGCGTGCGCGACAGCTTCTTCGACCTCGGCGGCCATTCGCTGCTCGCCCTGCACGTGCTGACGCGTGTGCGCGGCCAGTTCGAGCTCGACCTGCCGCTCGCCACCCTGTTCCAGGCGCCCACGGTGGAGGCCCTGGCGTCGCTGGTCGACGGCCAGGCGCCCGCGGCCTTCTCGCCGGTGGTCCTGCTCGGCGACGGCGACGCCGCGAAGACGCCGTTCTTCTGCGTCCACGGCGTGGGAGGCAACGTCTTCCGCCTGATGCACCTGGCGCAACGGTCCGGCCGGCCGTTCTACGGCGTCCAGGGGTGGGCGGGCCCCGAGGAGACCAGCTACCTGGCGAGCGTCGACGCCATGGTGACGCGCTACATGGAGGAGGTCCGCAAGGTGCAGCCCGCGGGGCCGTACCTCCTGGGAGGGGTCTGCGTCGGCTGCATGGTCGCCTTCGAGATGGCGCGGCGGTTCGAGGCGGAGGGGCAGCCGGTCGCCCTCGTCGCCCTCCTCGACACGCAGGTCGGCGGCCAGGACACGGTCGACCTGGAGAGGCTCGGGTTCGAGGCCGCGGTCGCCCACGAGCTGGGGATCGCGGTCTCCTCCGAGCGGCTGCTGGCCCTGCCGCCCGACGGCCGCCTGGAGCTGATCGTCAAGGAAGGTCGGCGCTCCCAGGCGCTGCCGCCCGGGTTTACGGTGGCCGACGCGCGCCGCTACCTGGAGGTCTTCGAGCTCACCATGCGGGCGTGGAAAGACTACCGGGTCCCGGCCTGCGGCCTGCGCGTCGCCCTCTTCGGCACCGACGTCCCGGAGCTGGTGGATGATCCGACCTGGGGCTGGGGCGCGGTGGCCCACGGCGGCTGCGAGGTGGTCGAAGTGCCGGGCGACCACGCCTCGATGCTGCGGCCTCCCCATGTGGACGTCCTCGGGGAGCGCCTGATGGAAGCCCTGGGGAGAGCGGAGGCCCGGCACCGGTTTTGAATGCCCGCTTGGCTCGGGGGCCGTGTCTTCTGCGCCCCAGGGGAGAAGCTCTCATGCCCAGACCGTCGTCCTTGCCTCGTCTCGCGCTGGTCCTCGCCGCCCTCGCCCTCCTGCCCGTCGACGCCTCCGCCCAGTACTTCGGCCGCAACAAGGTGCAGTGGGAGCAGTTCGACTGGCGGGTCCTCCAGACCACGCACTTCGACATCTACTACTACCCCGAGGAGGAGCGCGCCGTCCGGGATGCCGCCCTGATGGCGGAGCGCTGGTACGACCGCCTCTCCAGGATCTTCGAGCGCGAGTTCTTCGAGCGCAAGTCGCTGGTCCTCTACGCCGACCAGAGCGACTTCCAGCAGACCACGGTGGTCCGCGGCTCGATCGGCCAGGGCACCGGCGGCGTCACCGAGGGCTTGAAGACCCGGGTGGTGCTGCCCTTCGCGGGCAACTACGAGGACACCGACCATGTCCTCGGGCACGAGCTGGTCCACGTCTTCCAGTACGACATCCTCCAGGACCGCGGCAACCGCGCGCAGGGGGGGAGCGTGGCCGACATCCCGCTCTGGTTCATCGAGGGGCTCGCCGAATACCTGTCGCTCGGCCGCGAGAGCGCGCAGACCGCGATGTGGCTGCGCGACGCCGTCGCCCGCGACGAGGTGCCGACCGTGCGCCAGCTGTCGCGCGACCCGCGCCTCTTCCCGTACCGCTGGGGGCACGCCTTCTGGGCCTACGTCGGCGGCCGCTGGGGCGACGTCGCGACCACGCGCCTGTTCGTCCGCGCCACGCAGGTCGGCCTCGAGGCCGCCATGGAAGAGCTGCTGGGCCTCTCCAGCGAAGAGTTTTCGGAGGCCTGGCAGGCCTCCATCCGCGAGACCTACCGGCCGGTGCTGGCGGAGCGCCAGGCGCCGGAGGCGGTGGGCGCCCGCATCTTCCCGCGCGAAGAGGACTCCGACGACGTCTACATCGCGCCGGCGCTCAGCCCGGACGGCGACCAGGTGGTGTTCATCTCGTCGCGCAGCCTGTTCAGCTACGACCTCTACCTGGCCGATGCCCGGACCGGCGAGATCCGCAGCCGGCTGGTCTCCTCGGACTCCGACCCGCACTTCGACTCGCTGCGCTTCCTGGACTCGGCCGGCGCCTGGTCGCCCGACAGCCGCAAGTTCGCCTTCGTGGTCTTCGCCCAGGGCGACAACGAGCTGGCCATCGTCGACATCGCCTCGCGCAACATCGAGCGGCGCATCCCGGTCGAAGGCGTCGGCGCGATCTGGAACCCTGCCTGGTCGCCGGACGGCCGCTCCATCGCCTTCTCCGGCTCGGCCGGCGGGATCACCGACATCTTCCTGCACGACCTGGAGAGCGGCACGACGCGCCGGCTGACCAACGACGCCTTCTCCGACCTGCAGCCGAGCTGGTCGCCGGACGGCCGCACCCTGGCCTTCATCTCCGACCGCGGCGCCGGCGAGAACCTGGCGCGGCTGACCCGGGGCGGCGTGGGGATCTGGCTGATGGACGCGTCCGGCGGCCAGCTGCGCCAGGTGGCCACCAACCTCGACGGCGACCACTACAACCCGCGCTTCGGCCCGGGGGGCCGCGACCTCTTCTTCCTCTCCGACCGCGACGGCGTCAGCGACCTCTACCGGATGGCGCTCGATGGCGCCGATGGTGCCGATGGTGCCGACAGCGGGCAGGTCTTCCGCGTCACCCGCGTCACCACCGGCGTGACCGGCATCACCCGCCTGTCGCCGGCGCTGACCGTGGCCGAGCGGAGCGGCCTGGTGATGTTCTCGGTCTTCCAGGACGCCGACTACCAGATCCACTCGCTGCAGCCGGCCCAGGCGCGCGGCGAGCCGCTGGCGCCGGCGGCAGACCTCCCCGCCGGTGTCGCGGGCAGGGCCGCCGCC
>JBKKAU010000205.1:0-3468 GCA_046714475.1 Thermoanaerobaculia bacterium | reverse complement strand
GCCGGCGGAGGCACAGCAGGACGCGCCGCCGCCGGAGCCGCCTCCGACGGTACACTAGCCGAGCACAGAGGGGCGCCGCCGAGGCGCCCCTCTCGTTTTACCTGTAAAAGATCGGATACGACGCCGGATTGGCCTCGTGCATGATCTCGTAGACCGCCTCGAAGACCGTCTCGCGGCTGGGCTTGGACCAGTAGTCGCCATCCGAGCCGTAGGCCGGCCGGTGCTCCTTCCCGGAGAGGGTGCGCGGCTCCGAGTCCAGCCAGACGTACCCGCCCTGTCTCTCCAGCACCTCCCGCATCATGTAGGCGCTGGTGCCGCCCGGCACGTCCTCGTCGAGGAACAGGATGCGGTTGGTCTTCTTGAGCGACTCCAAGATGCGGGCGTGGCGGTCGAACGGCAGCAGGGTCTGGACGTCGATCACCTCGGTCTCGATCCCCACCTCGACGAGCCGCTCGGCCGCCTCCAGGGCGATACGGCAGCAGGCGCCGTAGGTCACGACCGTGACGTCGCTCCCCTCGCGCAGCACCTCGGGCACGCCCAGCGGCACCGCGATCTCCCCGAGGTTGGCCGGCAGCCGTTCCTTGAGGCGGTAGCCGTTCAGCACCTCGACGACGATGCCCGGGTCGTCCGACTGCAGGAGGGTGTTGTAAAAGCCGGCCGCCTGGGTCATGTTGCGCGGCACGCAGACGTAGATGCCCCGCACCAGGTGGATGATGCCGGCCATCTCCGAGCCGGAGTGCCAGATCCCCTCCAGCCGGTGGCCGCGGGTGCGGACGATGACCGGCGCCTTCTGCTGCCCCTTGGTGCGGTAGCGCAGGGTCGCCAGGTCGTCCGACAGGATCTGCAAGGCGTAGAGGATGTAGTCCAGGTATTGGATCTCGGCGATCGGGCGCAGGCCGCGCAGGGCCATGCCGATCGCCTGGCCGATGATCGTGGCCTCGCGGATGCCGGTGTCCGAGACGCGCAACGGCCCGTACCTGGCCTGCAGGCCGGCGAAGCCCTGGTTGACGTCGCCGATCTTGCCCACGTCCTCGCCTATGGCGATCAGGTTCGGCAGGCGATGCAGCGCCGAGTCGAAGAAGGCGTTCAGCACCTCGAAGCCGTTGATCAGCGGCGCGTCGTCGTCATAGACCGGCGCCACCGCGCGGACGTTCAACGCCGCCTCGGAGCTGGCGCTGTAGAGCTCGGAGCTGTAGCGCTCCTGGTTCAGGGCGTCCTGCTCGCGCCGCCACTCGGCCAGGCGCCGCGCAGCGGGCAGCTCCTCGCCGCAGGTGGCGACGAGGGCCGCCTGGATCGCCGACATCAGGTCGCGCCGCAACGGGATGGGGCTGCGCTCCAGCTCCCGGCGGACCGTCTCGACCTCCTCGCCATGGGCCGACCCGCGGGCCAGGTCCGCCATCAGGGCGAGCACGGTCCTGCGCTCCTCCTCGATGGGGCTGCGGAACGCCTCCCAGGCGCGCTGCTGGCAGTCGCGGACGAGTTGGGCTTCCTCCTTTTCCAGGGCCTCCAGCTCCGCGGCCTCGGCGATCCCCTGCGCGATCATCCACTCGCGCATCTTGCGCAGGCCGTCGAACTCGGCCTCCCAGGCGAGCCGCTCCCTGGACTTGTAGCGCTCGTGGCTGCCCGAGGTCGAATGCCCCTGCGGCTGCGTGACCTCGGTGACGTGGACGATCGCCGGCACGTGCTCGCGGCGGACGATCTGGACCGCGTTCAGATAGGTCTCGCAGAGCGCGGGGTAGTCCCAGCCCTTGACCGTGTAGAGGTCGTAGCCGTCGCGGCTGCCGGGGTCGCGCTGGAAGCCGGAGAGGAGGGCGGAGAGGTCGCTCTTGGTGATCTGGTGCTCGTTGGGCACCGAGATGCCATAGCCGTCGTCCCAGATCGACATCAGCATCGGGGACTTGAGCACGCCGACGGCGTTGATCGACTCCCAGAACATCCCCTCGGCGCAGCTGGCGTTGCCGATGGTGCCGAAGGCGACCTCGTCGCCGTTCCTGGAGAACCGGGTCATGCCGGCCAGCTCGGGCAACTCGCGGTAGAGCCGCGAGGCGTAGGCGAGCCCCACCAGACGCGGCATCTGCGAGCCGGTCGGCGACACGTCGGACGAGGAGTTGAACAGCTCCGTGATCTCCTTGAAGCTGCCGTCGCGGTTCAGCATGCAGCTCGCGAAGTGGGCCGTCATCGAACGTCCGGCCGAGCAGGGCTCGAGATCGATGTCGGGGTGGGCATAGAGCTGGGCGAAGAACTGCTCCAGGGTGAGCAGCCCGAGGGCGAACATCAGGGTCTGGTCGCGGTAGTAGCCGGAGCGGAAGTCACCCCGGCGGAAGGCGCGCGCCAGGGCGACCTGGGGGATCTCCTTGCCGTCGCCGAAGATGCCGAACTTGGCTTTGCCGGTGAAGACCTCGCGGCGGCCGAGCAGGCTCGCCTGGCGGCTGCGGAACGCGATCCGGTAATCGCGGAGGATGCTCGACTTCGTGAACTGCGCGTTGCCTGCCTCGGGCTCGGTCTCCACCTGCCCGGGGACCTGCTCGGGCAGGGAGGGCGCGCCCCGATCCATGAGAGAAAAGGACATCCGGAAAGCCTCCGAGAGTCTCGAGGGCCCGGCCTTACCGGGCGTGCGGAAATGCTAGCACGCGCCCCCGGGCGCAAGGGGCGCGTGCGAGGGGCATCGCAAAGCCCGTATCAGCGGGCTATCGCGACGCGGCGGCCGCGCCCTGGATGATGATCTCGACGCGGCGGTTCTGCGCCTTGCCGGACGCAGTGGCGTTGGAGGCCACGGGCCGGGTCTCGCCGTACCCCTGGGTCTCGACGCTGCCGGCGGGGACGCCGCCGCCGATCAGGACCGAGCGCACGGCTTCGGCGCGCAGCCGGGAGAGCTCCAGGTTGTACTCGTTGGAGCCGTCCGAGTCGGTGTGCCCCTCGATCAGGATCGTCGTCGCGTCCTCGGACGCGGCGAGCGCCTGGGCGATCTCCTGCAGCCGCGAGCGCATCGCCGGCTGGACGACTGACTTGTTGGTGGCGAAGTAGATGCTGCCGGGCAGCGTCACCACGAGGCCGCGCGCCTCCTGGCGGACTTCGGCGAGGCGGGACAGGGTCGTCCGCAGCTCCTCGCGGGTCCGCTCCTGCTCCTGGCGCAGGCGTTCCAGCTCGGCGGTACGGGCCTCCTCGGCCCGCCTCTGCTCGTCAGCCCGCCGGCGCTCATCGTCCAGACGCGCTTCGGCTTCGCGCCGCGCCGCGTCGGCTTCGGCCTCACGGCGCGCCAGGTCGTCCTCGCGCCGCAGCCTCTCCTCGCGGGCCTGCGCCTCGGCCGTGGCGCGGGCTTCGGCTTCGCGCCGCGCCTGCTCGTCCGAAAGCTGCCGGCGCTCCCGCTCCTCCTCGGCCCGGCGCCGGGCCCTCTCGGCGTCGCGCTCCGCCTGCAGGGCGCGCTGCTCCGCCTCGCTCCTCCCCTGCGCCTGCAGGCGCGCGATCTCG
>JBKKAU010000204.1:0-1571 GCA_046714475.1 Thermoanaerobaculia bacterium | reverse complement strand
CCGGGGACGTGCCCCTGCCGGTCGTCGATCTGGCGGCCCTGCCGGCGGCGGCCGCCGCTGGCGAGGCTGGGCGGCTGAGCGCGTCCGAGGCGCGGACGCCGTTCGATCTGGCGACCGGCCCGCTGCTGCGCGCCCGCCTGCTGCGGTTGGGGAGCAAGGAGCACGTCCTCCTGCTGACCGTGCACCACATCGCGGCCGACGGCTGGTCCCTGGGCGTCCTGGTCCGCGAAGCCGCGGCGCTCTACGAGTCCATGCGGACCGGCCTGCCGCCCGCCCTCTCCGAGCTCCCGGTGCAGTATCCGGACTACGCGGTCTGGCAGCGCGCCTGGCTCGCCGGAGAGGCCTTGGATGGCCAGCTCGCCTGGTGGCGCGCGGCTCTCGGCGAGGAGCCGCCGGTGCTCGACCTGCCCACGGACCGGCAGCGTCCCGCGGTCCAGACCTTCCGCGGCGCCAGCCGCTCCCTCCGTCTCGGCGCGGACCTCTCGGACCGCCTGCGCGCGCTGGGCCGGCGCGAGGGGAGCACGCTGTTCATGACCCTGCTCGCCGCGGTGCAGTCCCTCCTCGGCCGTTGGAGCGGTCAGGAGGAGGTCCTGGTCGGAGCGCCCGTGGCCGGCCGCCGCCAGGCGGAGACCGAAGAGCTCGTGGGCATGTTCCTCAATACCCTGGTCCTGCGCGCCGACCTGGCGGGCGATCCCGGCTTCCGGGAGCTTCTGGCGCGGGTCCGCGAGGTGACTCTGGGAGCGTTCGCCCATCAGGACCTGCCGTTCGAGACGCTGCTGGCCCGCCTGCAGCCGGAGCGCGACCTGTCGCGCACGCCCCTGTTCCAGGTCTACTTCAATCTGCTGAGCTTCCCGTTCGAGGAGATCCGCCTGCCCGGTCTGGCCGTAGAAATGGCCCCAGCGCCGGAGCCGCTGTCCAAGTTCGACATGACCTTCTACGTGACCGACGCGGCCGCCGGCATCCGCTGCGAGCTGGTCTACAACGCGGACCTGTTCGACGCACCGCGTATGGACGAGCTGCTCTCCCAGCTCACCCGACTCCTGGAGCAGGCGGTCGAACGGCCGGAGGAGCCGGTGGGCCGCCTCTCGCTGGTCACGCCTCAGGCGCTCGCCGCGCTGCCCGATCCGACCGCGCCGCTCGACGGAACGTGGCACGGCGCCGTCCACGAGCTGTTCACGGCCCGCGTCCAAACGGCTCCGGAGCGGCTCGCGGCCGCCGACCCCAACAGCGCCTGGACCTACGGCGAGTTGGACGAGGCCTCCCGCCGGGTGGCCTGCTGGCTGCGGGGGCGCGGGGTGGAGAAGGGGGACGTGGTGGCGGTCTGGGCCCACCGCGGCGCGTCCGTGGCGGTGGCCATCCTGGGCGTGCTACGGGCCGGAGCGGTTTTCACCCTGCTCGACCCGGCGTTCCCGGCGGCGCGGCTGCTGGCATCCCTGCGGGCGGCCTCGCCTCGCGCCTGGGTACGGCTGGCGGCGGCGGGGCCGGCCCCTACCGAGTTGGAGGCGTGGCTGGCGGCTTCGGGCGCCTCGCGGCTCGACCTGCCTGCCGGCGGTCCCGCCGGGGTCCTGGAG
>JBKKAU010000203.1:0-19966 GCA_046714475.1 Thermoanaerobaculia bacterium | reverse complement strand
TCGGATATGTGTATAAGCCACAGGGCCGCGGGGCCGCGGCCGGAGACGGCCGGACCGGCGCGGGCGGTGGGGGCGCCGGGACCGCCCGCAGCGTTGGCGGTGGGGGAGTTGGGTTCCCCATCTCGGGCAGCGACGGCGTGGAGAGCAGCTCCGGGCGGCTGAACAGCTCGGGCAGCGGCGCGTCCAGCAGGCTTCCCGCCGCGCTCTCGGGCTTCTTGTCCTTGTCCCAGAGGTAGCGCGAGCGGTTCAGGCGGTCGAGCAGCAGGGTGACACGGGAGGGGATCTCCTCGCCGTAGTAGCGCTCCAGCGCTTCGAAGACGCGGATCTCGTGGGCGACGTGGACCTTGACCCGCTTGCCGGAGGCAAAGGCGAGCTCGTCCTGGAAGGCCAGGTTGCGCGGGTCCACCATCGCCACGTCCAGCCGGCCGCCGAGCGCCTGGAACGGCACCACGCGGCAGCGGCGCGCCAGCTTTTCGGGGAGCAGCTGCAGCACCTCGTCCGGGACGTGGCGCAAGTCGTCCAGGTTGGCCGCGGGGACGCCGAGATGTTCGGAGAGCCCCTTGAGGAGGAGCTCCTCGCTGAGCGCGTCCATCTCCAGCAGGCAGGTCCCCAGCCGGCTACCCACTACGCTCTGGTTCTTCAAGGCGCGGGTCAGCTGCTGGACCGTAATCCAGCCTCGCGCCACCAGCAGCTGTCCGAGCTTGCCCATGCCTGTAGGGGGACCCCTCCTCGCTTCCTTTTGCTAACTTCTTTTCTTTTAGCTACTTACCAGCAAAGGCGACATTATAGAAGCCGCTTGCCGAGCTTGTAAAGCGTTACCGTGCGCTGGTATTCTGACAGCTGTGAAGGTGTTTTTCGGATTTCTCACCGTCGTCTCCCTGGCCCTCGCAGCCCCTGTCGCGGCGCAGACCTCTCCTCCCGCCGCCGCCGGGCCTCCGGCCGAGGTCTCGTACCAGTTCGCCCTCGCCAAGCTCCTGGCCCAGGAGGGGGAGCTCCAGGAGGCCCTCGCCGCCTTCGAGCGGGCCGAGAGGCTGGCGCCCGATTCGCCGTACGTCCTGGTCGAATACGCGCAGCAGCTCGCCCGTTCGGCCCAGGTCGCGCGCACCCCGGAGGCGCGGACCAGCGCGTTGCGGCTCGCCTCGGAGAAGGTGGAGAAGGCGCGGCGGCTGGCGCCGGAGAGCCCCGACGTCCTGCGCACCGCCGGCGCCGTCTATCTCGACCTCGCCGAGCAGGACCCGGCGGCGCTCACCCAGGCGCGGCAGGCCTTCGAAGTCGTCTACCGCAGCCAGCAGGCCGACTCGCAGATCATGCTGGTGCTCGGGCGCCTCTACCTCGATCAGGGGGAGGCGGACAAGGCGGTGGAGGTCTTCCGCGAGCTCGGCCGCATCATCCCCCAGAACCGGACGGTTCAGGCGTTCCTCACCGAGGCGCTGCTCCGCGCCAAGATGACGGAGGAGGCGGAAAAGGCCCTGACCGACCTGTTGGCCCTGGCCCCCGACTCGCTCGAGGCGCGGATGACGCTGGCCGAGATGCAAGGCGAGCGCGGCGATCATCGCGCGGCCGTCGACACCCTCCTCGGCGCTCCCGAGGCGGTCCGGCAGGATGTCCGTCTGCGGCGGCAGCTCGCCTGGTCGCTCTATCTGGCCGGGGACCTCGAGCCGTCTCTCCAGGCGGTCGAGCCGCTGCTCAAGGCCGACCCGGCCGACCGGCATCTGTCCCTGCTCAAGGGCCTGGTCCTGGCCGCCGAGGGCCGCAACGGCGATGCCGTGCGACTGCTCGAGCAGGTGCGCCAGTCGCAGCCCGACGACAGGGCCCTGGCGCAGACCCTGGCCCGGGTCCTCGAACGGAACGGGCAGGTGGACGAGGCGTCGCGGGTGCTCTCCGACATCGCCGGCCGTCTGGAGAAGGCCGGCAAGGCGGAGGAGGCGCAGGCGGTGCGGCTGGACCTGGCGCAGCTCTACGCCGATGCCGAGAGGTGGGACGAGGCCGGCTCGGCCCTCGATCCCCTGCTCCGGTCCGGCGGTCCGGCGGTCCGCTCCCAGGCTCTGCTCCTCCGGGTGGACACTCTGGTGGAGTCCGAGCGCTTCGACGAGGCCCTCGGTCTCCTCGAAAAGGCCGGTTCGTCGCCGGTGGTGACCAGCAAGCGGGCCGAGGTGCTGTCGCGCGCCGGCCGCGAGGCCGAGGCCACGGCGCAGCTCTCCGACCTCATCGCTTCAGAAGATCCGCAGCAGGTCCTGACCGCTGTCCAGGTCTACCAGCGGCTGGAGAAGTACGAGCCGTCGATCCCGCTGCTCCAACGGCTGGTCGAGAGCCATCCCGACAACCTGGCCGCCCGCTTCCTGCTGGGCACCGCCTACGAGCGGACGGGCCGGCACGAGCAGGCGGTGGAGCAGCTGCGCCGCGTCCTGGCGATCCAGCCGGACTTCCACGCGGCCTTGAACTATCTCGGCTACATCTACGCCGAGCGCGGAGAGAACCTGGAGGAGGCGCTGGCGCTGGTCCGGCGGGCGGTGTCGCTCGAACCGGACAACGGCGCCTACGTCGACTCCCTCGGCTGGGCCTACTACCGGCTGGGGCGCTTCGAGCAGGCCCGCGGCTACCTGGAGAGGGCGACCCGTCTGGATCCAGGCGACGCCACTTTGCACGAGCATCTGGGGGATGTCTATGTGGCGCTGGGGCAGACGGAGAAGGCTCGCGAGGTCTACCGAAAGGCGCTCGAGCTGGGCGACGACAACGCCGAGCAGGTGCGGCGCAAGCTGGGCAGCCTGCAGGACCCCCCTACCTCCCCGCAACGCTGAGATCGCCAAGGCGCTGGCGGCACTGACGGCGCTGACGGCGGCGCTCCTCCTGTCGCTGCTCGGCGGATGCGCCGCGGGGCCGTCGCCGCGGACGGTCCCCGGCGCCGATGTCCCGCCATGGCGGATCCCGGACGGCGCGTTCGGCTCGCAACGCCTCTACCGGGCGAGCTACAAGGGTCCCGAAGGGGAGGGGAGCTTCCGGGTCACGCTCCGCCTGGGGGCGGCGGACCGCTACCAGATCCAGGCGGTGGACCCGGTCGGCCGCGCGCTCTGGAGCCTGGACGTGGCGGGCACCCGCGGGCTGTCGCTCAATCACCGCAGCCGCACCTACTGCCTGCTGGAAGGGAGCTTCGACCTCTCCGGGGCCGCCCTCGGCCCCTTCCCGCTCTTCTCCCTGCCGTCGCTGCTGCTGGAGCGGCTGCCCGCCGAGCCGGCGGAGCCGCCGGTGGAGAAGGGCCGGGAGATCTCCTTCCACGACGCCTCCGGCCGCCAGTGGACCGCCACCCGGGGGGAGGGCGGCCTGCTCGAAAGCTGGGTCCTGCGCGAGGGGGACGTTCCGACCGTCTGGTGGGTCCGCCGCGACGAGTGGTCGATCCTCTCCGACCGCGAGCGCGGCATGCAGGTGCGCTGGCGGGAGGTCCTGCACGAGAGCCTGGGGGGGGACCTCGCGGCGCTGGAACGGCCGCCGGCGTACCGGGAAGAGTGCCGGGAGCCGGACCTGCCCGAAACCGCATTGACAAGCCCGCCGCCGGGCCTCTAGCATATCCGCGCCCCGTAGAGGGGTCCGCCCGTACGGGTCGCGGCAGGCAGGAGCGACCGCCAAAAGTCGTCCACCACGTTCCCCGGAGGCCCAATCCGTATATAATACGGTCACTGATGCCGGTGCGTGAATGAAACCGGTCCCCTAGGCGACGCGACTTTCTGACGTCGCTCGTGGTTTCGGGGACCGCGAAGGTGGGGCGCCACGGGCGCGCTCGGCCCGCCCGTACCTCAAGGGTACCGCCCCCGCTCACGCAACGGCTGGCACCAGGGATGATGGAGAGACGCGAAATGGACATCACAGAGGTCAAGGTTTTCCCGATCAACGAGGAGAAGCTCAAAGCGTTCGTGTCGATCGTCTTTGATCAGTGCTTCATGGTCAACGACATCAAGATCATCCAGGGCAGAGACGGTCTCTTCATCAGCATGCCCAGCCGCAAGAAGAAAAACGGGGAGTTCAAGGACGTGGCTCACCCGTTGAACAACGAGACGCGGCGGATGATCGAGGACAAGGTCCTCGGCGAGTACGAGCGGATCCTCTCCGAGCGGGGCGAGGCCCTGCCTCAGACCGTGGCACGCGACGAGCATGCGGCATCGCTGCCCCTCGCCGCGGCGCCTGTGATGACCCAGGACAGGACGCTGGAGGAGATCGAGGAGATCCATCTCCGCGACTCTTTCTGGTCCGTGACCTGATCCGGTCCGGGTCCCCCTGGTACGATACGGCGGACAGGGCGTGGGCGGCTGCCTGAAGGTGGCCGCCCGGGAGCGTGGCCGGAAACTGGGGCGTGGCCAAGTGGTAAGGCGCCAGACTTTGGATCTGGTTACCGGAGGTTCGAATCCTCCCGCCCCAACCAGACAGCGAGTCGAAGGACCCACCCAGCGGCAGCGGCACTCGGTAAGGCCCGCCCTTCCGGCGGGTCATCGCTCTTATTCGACAGCGAGGGAGTATGCCCGGTGAACTGAAGATCTTCGGTGGACGCTCTCATCCGGCCCTGGTACAGGAGATCTGCGACTACCTGAACGTACCGCCCGGCAAGGTGTCGGCCTTCAACTTCTCCGACGGCGAGACCTTCTGTCAGATCGACGAGAACGTCCGCGGCTCCGACGTCTTCATCGTCCAGCCGACCTGCGAGCCGGTCAACGACAACGTCATGGAGCTGCTGATCCTGCTGGACAGCTTCAAGCGCTCCTCGGCCTCCCGCATCACCGCCGTCATCCCCTACTACGGCTACGGGCGCCAGGACAAGAAGGACCGGCCGCGCGTGCCGATCACCGCCAAGCTGGTGGCCGACCTGATCTCACGGGCCGGCGCCGACCGGGTGCTGACCATGGACCTCCACGCCGACCAGATCCAGGGCTTCTTCGACGTGCCGGTGGACCACCTGTTCGCCGCACCGGTGATCCTGGAGGCGGTGCGCGAGATGGGGGTCCCGGACCTGGTGATCGTCTCGCCGGACGCCGGCGGCGTCGAGCGCGCGCGGGCCATCGCCAAGCGCATGGAGGTCGGCCTGGCCATCGTCGACAAGCGCCGCACCGCCCCGAACGAAGCCGAGATCATGCACGTCATCGGCGACGTCGACGGCTGCAACGCGCTGATCGTCGACGACATCATCGATACCGCCGGCACGCTGACCAAGACCGTGGAGGCGCTCAAGAAGAAAGGCGCCCAGCGGGTGCTCGCGGCCGGCGTCCACGGTATCCTTTCCGGGCCCGCGCTGCAGCGGATCGACGCGTCGCCGCTGGAGTCGGTGCTCATCACCAACACGACGCCGGTGGACGCGAAGCTCGCCCGCTCGAAGAAGATACGCTACCGTTCGGTCGCGCCCCTGCTGGGGGAGGCGATCCGCCGGATCCACGAGAACAGCTCCGTGAGCTCCCTGTTCGTATAGCTGAGAAAGAATCGAGGAAACCCATGAGTGAACTGACCATCGAAGTTGAAAAGCGTGAAGGGGTCGGCAAGAACCGCAGCCGGCAGGCCCGGGCCAACAACAAGATCCCGGCCGTGGTCTACGGCGGCGGCAAGGAGGCGGTCGCCATCCTGATGGACCGCAAGAGCATGGTCGACCTGCTCAAGAAGAGCGGCGGCGAGAACCCGATCTTCCTGCTCAAGATGACGGGCAGCGGTCAGGAGCGCCACGCCATGATCCGCGACATGCAGGTCCATCCGATCAGCCGCCAGGTGCTCCACATCGACTTCCAGCGCGTCCTGATGACCGAGAAGGTGCGCGTCGCGGTGCCGGTCGAGCTCGTGGGCACGGCCCTCGGCGTCAAGACCGAGGGCGGCTTCCTCGACTTCGTCAACCGCGAGATCCACGTCGAGTGTCTGCCGGCGGACATCCCCAAGCACATCGACCTGGACGTGAGCGGTCTGCACGTCGGCCAGCACGTCGAGGCGGGGGCCCTGCCGCTGCCCGAGGGCGTCGTCCTGCTCGACGACCCGCAGCGCGTCATCGTGTCGCTGGGCCACGGCCGGGCCGAGGAGGCGACCGCCGAGGGCGCCGACCGCGTCGAGCCCGAGGTCATCAAGAAGGGCAAGACGGACGAGGAATAGACGCTGGCGAGCCTCATCCTCGGGTTGGGAAACCCTGGCGAGACGTACCGGGAGACCCGGCACAACGTCGGCTTCCGGGTCGTCGAGGAGCTGGCGCGCCGCTGGCGGGTGCGCGTCGACCGGCTGGAGTGCAACGCGCTGTTCGGCGAGGCCCCCGGCCCGGACAGCCCCGACGGCTCAGGCAACCCTACGCTCCTCGCCATGCCGCAGACCTACATGAACCGGAGCGGCTACGCCGCCCGGTGCCTGCTCGAACGGCACGACCTCGAACCGGCCTCGGTGCTGGTGGTCTATGACGAAGTGAGCCTGCCGCTCGGGCGCCTCCGGCTGCGCAAGTCGGGGAGCCCGGGCGGGCACCGCGGCCTCGAATCGATCCTCGAAAACCTGCGGACCGACCAGATCCCCCGGCTCCGGCTGGGGGTCGCCGGCCCGGACGGCCCGCCGTCGGGGGAGGAACTGGTCGACTTCGTGCTCGCCCCCTTCGCGGCGGCGGAGCGCGAGCCGGTGGACGAGATGGTCCGCCGCGCCGCCGACGCCTGCGAAGTCTGGCTGCGCGAAGGGGTCGAGGTGGCGATGAACCGCTTCAACAGCTAGCCTCGGTTGCTTTTTCCCGCGCAATCCGTACAATACGGGGCTCTTGTCACCCGCGGACCGGGTCAGCCGGGCTCCGCAATCATTCACCTCTCTGTTCCGCGTGAAGCGGGACCGACCCAGGCCATAGGGAGGAAGCGATCCACCCATGCGTACTTATGAGCTGATCTTCGTCGTCGACCCACGCGTCCCCGACGAGGACGTGGTCACGATGACCAACGACTACAAGCAGATGATCACCCACAGCGGCGCCGAGGTGACCAGTGAAGAGAACTGGGGCCGGCGCAAGCTCGCCTACTCGATCGACAAGCTGACCGAGGGCAAATATGTCCTGCTCTACATCTCCAGCCAGGGCGGCAAGCACTCGCTGCCCGAGGTCGAGCACCGGATGCGGCAGAACGACAAGATCCTGCGGTTCCTGACGGTCCGGACCGACGAGGACCTCAAGCGGGCCGCCCGGCGGCAGCGCCCGGGGAGCGCGACTTCCGCCACCCCTGTGGGCGAGCGGGCTGACGACGCCGACCTCGGTGCCCTGGGCGCCGACGAAGAGGAGGTTTGACCATGGGACGGCCGAAGAAGGTCTTTTTCCGTCGGCGCAAGGTCTGCAAGTTCTGCGCGGACAAGATCAACTACATCGACTACAAAGACATCAAGCTGCTGCAGCAGTTCATCCCGGAGCGCTCCAAGATCCTGCCGCGCCGGATCTCCGGCACCTGCGCCGTCCACCAGCGCCCCCTGCAGCAGGCGATCAAGCGGGCCCGCCACCTGGCGTTGATCCCCTTCACCACGGACTAGAGGAGGCGAACGTGAGAGTCATTCTGCTCAGCGATCAGCGCCACCTCGGCCGTCGTGGCGAGGTGGTCGAGGTCAAGCCCGGCTACGGCCGGAACTACCTCCTGCCGCAGGGGATGGCCCTGGAGGCCACCCCGGCGAACCTCAAGTACTTCGAGCATCAGCGCTCCAAGATCGACGCGCGCCACGCCAAGGAGCGCGACGCCGCCTCGGAGATCGCCAACCGCATGAAGGACCTCCGGCTGGAGGTGCGCAAGCGGGTTGGCGAGACCGACACGCTCTACGGCTCGGTCACCGCGGGCGACGTGGCGGAGCTCCTGGAGGCCAAGGGCTTCACGGTCGACCGCCGGCGGATCGACCTCGAAGGCGGCATCAAGGCGCTCGGCGATCATCCGGTACGCGTCGAGCTGCATCCCGAGGTCATCGCCGAGGTCACCGTCTCGGTGGTCCGCGAAGAGTAGGCGGACGCGCGGCCGGGGCCTACCCTCGAAGATCGCCCCATGAGCGACGCGAGCGACAGGGAGGCCCCGCGGCGTACCCCCACCCTCGACGACTTCCTCGTCGAACCGACCCGTAACCTGGAAGACTGGCTGTGGCTGTGGAGGGGGGACCACGAGTTCCCCATCCGCAGCCACCGCGGCATCCTCGGGCGGCTGCTCGTCGCCTGGAAACGCCTGCTGCGCCCCCTCGTCAGGCCCCCACAGAACGACCTCTGGGAACGCCAGCGGATCTTCAACGTCATCCTGCTGGACTACCTGCGCGGCCAGGAGGATCTCCGCGCCGCCGAGCGCGACGAGCTGGCCGGCCGGCGCTACGACGAACGCATCGAGTACCTGGAGGCCCTCAACTCGGAGGGGATCCGGGAGATCATGCGCCACAACGACGCGGTGTTCGCCCGCGTCGACCAGAAGCTGGACCGCTACCGGCGTGAGGCCCGCGACCTGCTGGGCAGCCTGGGCGCGGCGCTCGCCGCCGTCCCCCCGGCGCCCCAGGCGCCGTCGCCGTCAGCGCCCACCGCATCCTTTGAAACCGTGGCGCGGGCGCACGAGGAGCACTCCTACTTCGAGCTGGAGCGCCGCTACCGCGGCACGGAGGAGGAGATCCGGGAGCGGATCTCCCAGTACCTGCCCTATCTGGACCGGGTGAAGGACAAGGGGCCGGTGCTCGACCTCGGCTGCGGCCGGGGAGAGGCCCTGGCCCTGCTGCGCGACCACGGCATCGCCGCGCGCGGCGTGGACAGCAGCGCCCGCATGGTGGGGCTCTGCCGCGATCGGGGTCTGGAGGCGGTCGAAGGGGACGTCTTCGAATCGCTGGCCGCGGTGCCGGAAGGGAGCCTCGGCGGCGTGGTCTCGTTCCACGTCATCGAGCACCTGCCGGGCGACTCGCTCGGCAGGCTGGTGCACCTCGCCTGGCGCGCCCTGGCCCCTGGAGGCGTGCTGATCCTGGAGACTCCGAACCCCCTCTCGCTCGTGGTGGCGGCCCGTAACTTCTGGCTCGACCCCACCCACCTGCGGCCGGTCCACCCGGAAAGCCTGAAGCTGTTCTACGAGCTGGCCGGCTTCGACCCGGTCGAGCGCCTGGACCTGCGCCCCTTCCCCGAGTCCGCCCGCCTGCCGGAGCTCGACCTCTCCCGTCTGCCGGAGGAGCAGAGGCTGCTCGCCGACCGGGTCAACCGCCTGCGTGACAGGATCGACGAGCTGCTGTTCGGCTTCCAGGACTACGGGATGGTGGGGACGAAGTAGGGTCTACGCCGGGGGAGGCTCCGCCGGCTGCTCCTGCGGGGCCGCGTCCTGCGGCGCGGGTTCCGGTTGCGTGCCGCCCTCGCCCTCGGGAGCGGCGCCCGGGGTCTCGGCGCCGGCCTCAGGCTGCGGGGTGGGAGATCCCGCGTCGGTGCTCTGGCCGACGTTCTCCCCTTCCTTGGGGATGTAGAAGGCTTTCTGCTGGTACCAGGGCAGGCTGGTGATCGTCGACCACTTGGAGCTGTGCTCCTGGGTGGGCTCGGTGCCGGCCCGGAAGGCCTCCTGGAGCCCTCCCTTGGCGCCAGCGCTGTCGCCGCCGGCCTTGGCCAGCAGCCCCGAGCGGTACTCGGTCTGCCGGAACACGATGCCCGAGGGCACCGGGAAGGTCTCGTCCTTTTTCAGCCAGCCCGACTTGAGCCCGGCCTCGGCGATCCCTTTCCACATCGGGACCGCGGCCACCGCGCCGCTCATGCCGTAGCCGAGCGGGCGCTTCACGTCATAACCCACCCAGACCACGATCGTGTGGCGCGGCGTGAAGCCGGCGAACCAGGCGTCGGAGAAGTCGTCGGTGGTGCCGGTCTTGCCGGCGATGTCGATCGGCAGGCTCTTGAGCTCGAAGGCGGTGCCGCGGTCAATGACCCCTTCCATCATGTGGGTCAGCATGTAGGCGGTCGACGAATCGGTCGCCGTGTAAGTGGCGGGGAAGCGCTGCTGCAGCACCTGGCCGTCCGCGGTAACCACCTTCTCGATCATGTACGGCGCGATGTGGGTGCCCCGGTTGGCGATCGTGGCGAAGGCGGCGGCGAGCTCCAGCGGCGTCAGGTCGGCCGCGCCGAGCGCGATGCTGGGATAGGTCGGCAGGGGCGTGTTAATGCCGCAGCGGCGGGCGAAGTCGACGACCCGCTTGCCGCCGACCACGTCGAAAAGCTTGACGGCCGGCACGTTGATCGACTGCTCCAGCGCCCGGCGCAGGGTGACGATGCCGTGGAAGTTCTTGTAGTAGTTCTGCGGCCGGTAGCTCAGCCGTCCGTCGGCGCCCCGGAACGAGGTGGGGGCGTCGAGCAGCGTATCGGACGGCGTCCAGCCCGCCTCCAGGGCGGCGCCGTAGACGAACGGCTTGAAGGCGGAGCCGACCTGTCGTTTGGCCTGGGTGATGCGGTTGAACTTGTTGCGCTCGAAGTCCCAGCCGCCGACCATGGCGCGGATGGCGCCGGTCCCGTGCTCGATGACCACCGCCGCGCCTTCCATCCGGGGCTCCTGCTCCAACATCAGCCGCGGCTCGCCCGGTTCCTCATTCTCATCGTCCTTGGGCTTGACCTCGGGGACCTCCAGGCGGAACCAGGCGACGTCCCCCTGCTTGAGGAGCTGGCTCGGCTGCGTGCGGCGGGTCCAGCCGAACCCCTTGCGGTCCAGGGTATAGACCTCGCCGCCGATCTTGACCCGCGCCGTCGTGGCGCCGGACTCCAGCACGATCCCCTGGTACCAGCGGTCGGGCACCGGCTTGCCGCGGCCCCAGGTCGGCAGTTGCTGGGAGTCGAGGTCGGCGACGTCGAGGTGGGCGATCGCGCCGCGCCAGCCGCGCCGGTGGTCGAGCCGGAGGAGGTGCGCGCGCACGGCCTTCTCGGTGTCCCGCTGGATCTGCGGGTCGAGCGTGGTCCGCACCTGCAGGCCGCCCTCGTAGAGCTGGGTGGCGCCGTACGTCGACTCCAGGTGCTTGCGGATGTCCTCGGCGAAGTAGGGGGCGAAGGTCTTCTCCTCGGCCTGCTGGGCCGTGACCAGGAGAGGCTGATCCACCGCCTTCTGGTACTCGGCGGGGGTGATGAACCGCTCGTCCAGCATCCGCCGCAGCACGCGGTTGCGCTGGCTGCGCACCACATCGGGCAGGCGGTAGGGGCTGTACCGGCTGGGCAGGGGGAGGATGCCCGCCAGGGTCGCGGCTTCGTTCAGCGTCAGCTCCATGGCCGGCTTGCCGAAGTAGTAGCGCGAGGCGGCCTCGACCCCGTAGTTGCCGTGGCCCAGGTTGACCAGGTTGAGGTAGAGAGTCAGGATCTGCTGCTTGCTGTAGTTCTTCTCCAGCTCGACCGCGAGCATCGCCTCTTCGACCTTGCGCCGCCAGGTCCGTTCGCGGGACAGGAAGACGGTGCGTGCCAGCTGCATGGTGATGGTCGACGCGCCCTCGACGATCTTGCCGTGGCGGATGTCCGCCAGGGCGGCGCGGCCGATGCCCAGCGCGTCGATGCCGCCGTGCTGGAAGAAGTTGCTGTCCTCCGAGGCGAGCACCGCCTGCTGCATGACGGGCGGGATCTGCTCGGGCTTGAGCATCACCCGGCGCTCGCGCGAGAAGGTTGAGAAGACCTCCCCCTGCTGGTTGTAGAACTGGGTCACCAGGCTGGGCGTGTAGTCGGCCAGCGCGTCGACCCGCGGCATGTGGATCGCGGCCGCGACGCCGACGCCGCCGATCACGCCGAAGATCAGCGCGGCGAGCAGCGGCCAGGTCCAGCGCAGGAGCCGCCGGGGGCGCCGGGGGTGCCCGGTGCGGGGAACACGGGGGGCGGGAGCGGAGGAGGGGGCGGGCTGGGCCATCGGGTCGTAATCCACGGGGATGATTATAGAGGCTCCCGCATCTCCTCGCTTGTCCGGCGCGCCCGGGGGTGATAGAACTGCGGCGCACCTTTTTCCTGGAGGGCCTCATGTCGGAACCCGGCAGCGTCCCGCCCCCGCCTCCCCCGGCTTCACCGTTCAACCCGAACGCGGTCCCGCCGCCGCAGCCCGCCAGACGCGGCGGTTGCGGCAAGCCGGTGGTCATCGGCTGCGTTTCAGCCCTGCTCCTCGCCGCCATCGCGGCGCTGGCCGCCTTCTACTTCATCGGCAAGGACCCCAACCGGGTGTTCAGATGGTCGCTCGACAAGATGGAGCAGGGGCTCATGGCCCAGATGTCACCCGAGGTGACGGCGGAGGAGAAGCAGCGCCTCGGCGCCGCCTTCGACAGCGTCGGCCAGGGGCTCGAGGCCAAGCGGATCGATCCCTCCCAGCTCCAGGACCTCAACTTCAAGATCCTGGAGATCTCCCGCAAGGGACCCTTGAGCCGCGACGACGTACGCCAGTTGACCGAGGATCTCGAAGCGCTCGCCGCGGGCGGGGCGGGGGACGGGTCGCCGGCTCCGCCGGAGTAGCCGTCACCCTAAGGCGGGGCGCGGAACAATCTGCGTTCCCGCCTCGTTTACAATCCTGGCATGGCAGGCTTTCAGCTCGTATCCCGATTCACGCCGCAGGGTGACCAGCCCGAGGCGATCCAGCAGCTCGTCGAGGGCATCCAGAGGGGCGACAAGGAGCAGGTGCTGCTCGGCGTCACCGGCTCGGGCAAGACGTTCACCGTCGCCAAGGTCATCGAGACCCTGGACCGGCCGACGCTCGTCCTCTCCCACAACAAGATCCTGGCGGCGCAGCTCTTCCAGGAGTTCCGCAGCTTCTTCCCGCACAACGCGGTCGAGTACTTCGTCTCCTACTACGACTATTACCAGCCGGAGGCGTACGTCCCGGCGACGGATACGTACATCGAGAAGGAGACCAGCATCAACGAGGAGATCGACCGGCTGCGGCTGCGCGCCACCAAGTCGCTGTTCGAGCGGCGGGACGTGATCATCGTCGCCTCGGTCTCCTGCATCTACGGCCTCGGCTCGCCGGAGGCCTTCTTCGGCATGCTGCAGTTCTTCAGCCGCGGCGACACCGAGGGCATGGACCCGGTGCTCAAGCGGCTGGTCGACATGCAGTACCAGCGTACCCAGCTCGACCTCTACCACGGCAGCTTCCGGGTGCGCGGCGACGTGCTGGAGATCCTCCCCGCCTACGAGGAGCTGGGGATCCGCGTCGAGTACTTCGGCGACGAGGTCGAGCGCATCAGCCGCTTCGACGTGCTGCGCGGCGAGGCGGTCCAGGAGGTCGACCGTATCGCGGTCTACCCCAAGACCCACTACGTCACGCCCCGGGACCGGATGGAGCGGGCCATCGTCGGCATCCGCGACGAGCTGGCCCCGCGCCTCGCCGAACTGGAGGCCGAAGGCAAATATCTGGAGCGCCAGCGGCTGGAGCAGCGCACCCGCTTCGACCTCGAGATGCTCAAGGAGATCGGCTACTGCCACGGCATCGAGAACTACTCGCGCCACCTCTCGGGCCGCGCCCCGGGCGAGCCGCCGCCGACCCTCTTCGACTACTTCCCCGACGACTTCCTGCTGGTGGTCGACGAGAGCCACCAGACCATCCCGCAGGTGCGCGGCATGTACCACGGCGACCGGTCGCGCAAGCAGACGCTGGTCGACTTCGGGTTCCGGCTGCCGTCGGCGCTCGACAACCGGCCGCTCCGGTTCGAGGAGTGGGACGCCCGCGTCGGCCAGCGGCTCTACGTCTCGGCGACGCCGGCCGACTGGGAGCTGACGCGCACCGGCGGCGTCGTGGTCGAGCAGGTCATCCGCCCGACCGGGCTGCTCGACCCGGTGATCGAGATCCGGCCCGCCCAGGGGCAGGTGGACGACCTGATCGGCGAGATCAAGAAGACCATCGCGCGCAAGGAGCGGGTGCTGGTGACGACGCTCACCAAGCGCATGGCCGAGGAGCTGACGCAGTACCTGGCCGAGCTCAACATCAAGGTCCGCTACATGCACAGCGACGTCGAGACCCTGGAGCGGGTGGAGATCATCACCGGCCTGCGGCGCGGCGACTTCGACGTGCTGGTCGGGATCAACCTGCTGCGCGAGGGGCTCGACCTGCCCGAGGTGGCGCTGGTCGGCATCCTCGACGCCGACAAGGAGGGGTTCCTGCGCAGCGTCACCGCGCTGATCCAGACCTCCGGCCGCGCCGCCCGCAACCTGAACGGCCGGGTGATCTTCTACGCCGACAGGGTCACCGACTCGATGCGGCGGGCGATCGACGAGACCGAGCGCCGCCGCACCCGGCAGGGGGAGTACAACCTGGAGAATGGGATCGAGCCGCAGACGATCCTCAAGGACATCCACAACCCGCTCGTCCAGATGATGAACCTCGACCTCTACTCGGCCGGGCCGCAGCTCCTCTCGGACGCGGGCGACGGGGTCGACGTGCCGCTCGCCGAGCGCATTTCCCGCCTGGAGAAGGACATGCGCGCCGCCGCCAAGCGCCTGGAGTTCGAGGAGGCCGCGTCGCTGCGCGACAAGATCCGGGAGCTGCGGGAGATCCAGATCTACGCGGGTTGAGGGCGCTGGTAGAGGATGGTCAGCGAAAATCTCGTCGAGCGCATCCGGCAGCTTCCGGACCGTCCCGGCATCTACATCTTCAAGGACGAAGCCGGGAAGGTTCTCTACGTCGGCAAGGCGAAGTCGCTCCGCAAGCGGGCCGGCTCCTACCTGAGCCGTGCCCACGAGCCGCGCCTCATGGCCATGCTCTCCGAGGCCGCGGACGTCGACACGGTCCTCACCGACTCCGAAGCCGAGGCGCTGCTCCTCGAGAACAACTGGATCAAGGAGAAGCGCCCGCGCTACAACGTCCTGCTGCGGGACGACAAGACCTATCCTTATCTGAAGCTGACGATGCGGGACGCTTTTCCGCGCATCGCCTTCACCCGCCGCATCTACCACGACGGCTCCGAGTACTTCGGCCCGTTCCTCCCCGGCGGCCTGGCCCGCAAGGCGATCAAGCTGGTCCAGAAGCTGTTCCAGGTGCGGGTCTGCCGCATCGAGGTCGACGGCAGCTGGCCGCGCCCCTGCCTCTACTACGACATGCACCGTTGCCTCGGCCCCTGCGTCGCGGGTCTCACCACGCCGGAAGCCTACGGCGAGGCGGTGCAGCAGGCGCGGCTCTTCCTGGCGGGGAAGAACGACCAGCTCGTCAAGCGTCTCAAGCGGGAGATGTGGGAGGCCGCCGAGGCCATGGACTACGAGCGAGCCGCCCAGCTCCGGGACGCTCTCTCCGAGGTCGAGTCGGTCAGCCAGCGGCGCAAGCTCTCCTCGGTCGAGGGGGAGGACCTGGACGTCTACGGCGTCCACATCGCGCAGGGCAACGCCGCCATCGCCGTGCTGGTGATGCGCGGCGGCCAGATCCTCGACCGCCGCGAGCTGTTCTGGGAGGGGATGGGGGACATCTCCCCCGAGCAGCTCCTCTCCGAGGTGCTGCCGCAGATCTACGACCGCACGACCTTCATCCCCAAGGAGATCCACCTCCCCGTGCCGATCGAGGGGGAGGAGGCGCTGCTCGAGTGGCTGTGCGAGAAGAAGGGGGAGAAGGTCTACGTGCGGATGCCGTCGCGCGGCCCGAAAGCGGAGCGGATGGAGCTCGCCCGGCACAACGCCGAGCTGGCCCACAAGCGCCGCTTCCGCGGCGTCGAGATCGCGCCGGGGGCCCTGGCGCTGGAGAAGCACCTCGACCTCGCCGAGCCGCCGCGGCGCATCGAAGGCTTCGACATCTCGCACTTCCAGGGGGGCGAGACCGTGGCCTCGATGGTGGTCTGGGAAGAGGGGAAGATGCGGAAAGGGGAGTACCGCAGCTTCAACATCCGCGGCCTCGACCAGCCGGACGACTTCGCCTCGATCCGCCAGGCGGTCGAGCGCCGCTACCGCCGCCAGCTCGAAGAGATCGGCGAAATGCCCGACCTGATCATGATCGACGGCGGCCGCGGCCAGCTCAACGCCGCCATCGCCGCCCTGGAGACCCTGGGAGTGGAGGAGACGTCCATCGTCTCGCTCGCCAAGCGCGAGGAGGAGATCTACGTCCCCGGGCTCCCCGAGCCGCTGCGCCTGCGCCGCGACGACGCGGCTCTGCGTCTCCTCCAGGAGGTCCGCGACGAAGCCCATCGCTTCGCCGTCTCACGCCACCGCGCCCGCCGCTCCGCCCGAACGTTACGGAGTCATCTCGACGACCTCTCCGGCATCGGCCCGAGGCGCCGCAAGCTCCTCATCGACACGTTCGGCAGCGCTGAAGGCGTCCGCAACGCCCGTCTCGAAGAGCTGCAGGACACCTTGGGCCAGTCCATGGGCCGCAGGATCTACGACCAGCTCCACCCGCCGGCCGAGGCCCCGGCGGAAGCGCCAATCACCACTCCATAGGCTGTAGAGGTCGCGAATCCACCGGGAGTTGCCGCCACTCCCCGTGGAGAAACCGCGTACCCTAATGGCTTCGCGGTTTCTCCACATAGGTTCGCGGTGTTTCTCCTTGGAGAGACCGCGATTCCAGGAAGGTTTGTCGGGAATCCCAGGGGAAAAACCGCGAACCTATGTGGTTTGGTCGGGAAACTCCCGGGCGGCGGGCTCGCGCCTGCAGGAAAGGTCGGGAAGCACCTGGGAAAAACCGCGAACCCGCCTTGCTTCGCGGCTTTTCCAAGCGTCGCGGGCTTGGCGCTTCGCGGCGCGGTTCTCGCGATCCGTGCGGAAGTCGCGAATCTCTCGCACTTCGCGGTTTCTGAGCCGGCGGCGGAGGCTCGTGCCGAGATCGCAGAGGCTGCTGAACGGTCGGGGCGGGTCTGTGGAGATTCAGAGGTCGGAAACGGAGGCTGCTTCGCGGCTCCGGGGCAGATTGTGGCGGCTTCTGTCCCGGTCTGTGCCGGGACTGGCCTCTGCGTTCTAACGCAGGGCTTGAGAGAGGGGGCTCAGTCTTCGGGGCTGCTAGCGCCTAAAGCTACTGGAGACCCAGGAAGGCGGCTCACCGCCCCCGCCGCTCCATCACATAGATGATCTGCCGGTTGTTGCGCCACCAGTCGTCGAAGGGGGGCGTGGCATGCTCTCCAAACTGGGCTCGGAGGTTGTAGCGCTGGCGGATGCGTTTGTGCACTTTGGGGCGGAGGATCCGCTGGCCCTGTTCGGTCTGGAGCTCGCCATAGACCAGGAACCGTGCTTCGAGATGGTCGAGTCCGTTCCGGACGGCCGGCCAGCGGCGCAGCGCCTTATGGCCCGGGATCCGCTCGAGCTCGCTCGGCTGGAAGGCCAGGTCGTGGAGGACGATGATCGTGTCCTGCGGCCAGCTGCGCGCCGCCAGCCAGTCCGCCGCCTCGGTGCGGGAGTCGACATAGCGCAGACGCTCCAGCGCGTACTCCGAGACCGGACGCCCGAACAGCGCCGCGATCAGGAGGGCGGCCGCGGGGTGCACCCAGACCGGCCTGGCGATCCTCTTCCGCGCCTTCTCCAGCAGAAGGGAGATGGCGACGCAGGTGACCGGTACGAAGGGAAGGAGATTGCGGAAGGGCTGGAAGCTGTAGCGCAGGCAGAGCGCCAGGGTGATCCCTCCATAGAGCACCCATCCCCAGGCGCTGGGGGAGACGTCCCGGTCCCGCAGGGCCACCCGGAGCCCGGCCGCGGCGAGGAGCAGGTAGATCACGCCGAGCTCCGGGTGCTCGAAGGGGAGGTCCCACTCCGCCCGCAAGATCGCCTGCCGCCACAAGGGCGGGGAGATCAGCTCGCCATAGATCCTTCCTTGGCTGAGGACTGCGTCCAGGACGGCGGCGGGACGGCTCGCCAGCGCCGGCATCGTGAGCACCGCGCCGGCGACCGCCCCCAGCCCGCCGAGGGTCCAGAGCCGGAGCCTCTCCAGCCAGCTCCGGTAGACGAGGAAGACCGTCAGGGCGAAGGCGAGCGAGACCAGCACCGCCGGGTACTTGGACGTGAAGGCGCAGCCCGCCATGGCGCCGGCGAGCAGCGCGTCCAGCCAGGGCCGGCGTGAGCTCCGCGTCCGGTCCGTGAAGAACAGACAGGCGGTGGTGAACAGGGCGGCGTACGAGTCGACGCTGACGATCCCGGCCCGGATCACCAGCGGCGGCGCCAGCGCCGCGAGGAAAGCCGCGAAGAGGCCGGCCCGCGGACCCGCGAGACGCCGGGCGAGGAGACCGGTGAGCAGCACGGTCCCGAGCCCCGCGAGCAGGCCGATCGTCCTGCCGAGGACCATCAGCTCGAAGGGCTCGAGCACGTTGTAGAAGGCGGTGTCCAGCGACTTGATGTCATCCCGGAGCGTCCTGCCGTGCGCCTCCCGGTAGAACGGCTCGTAAAGCCGGGCTCCCGCCGCGATCGTGTTGATGGGCAGGGAGGGGTAGAGATACCAACCGGGGTCCCAGCCGCCGGCGCGCAGCATGCGGGCCACGGGATGGAGGACGTTCCCCTCGTCCACGTAGGTCATGTAGGGGCGCGCCGCGGAGACCGCCGGCAGGCGCAGCGCCGCCGCGAGCAGCAGGATGGCGATCCAGGACAGGGCGGAGAACGGTCGGTTCATCGGAGGTCTGTTCGTCTATATATTTATACGAAAGACCTGGGCCGATCGTCGCCTCTCCCGGCGAAGCGGCGCTGCTGTTACAATCCCGTCGTCCTCACCATGAGCTACCCGCAGCGTGTTTCGCCCGAGGAGCTTCGGCTGTTCACCAGCCGGATCGCCCGCAGTCTCACGGAGTGTCCGATCGACGTCCCCCCCGCCCGGCACAAGGAGCAGGTGGCGGAGCTGCTCCGCATCAACGGCGAGGTCAGCCACTATGAGTTCCTGGGCATCGAGCTGGTGGCGTCGGCGCGCGAGGTGCACGACGGGTTCGAACGGGTGGCGCGGCTCCTGCACCCGGACAACGCCTCGCGCCTCGGTCTCCTGGGCCGCGAGGGGGTGTTGGAGGTGCTCTTCGAGCGCGCCGTCCAGTCCTACCTCGCGCTGAGCCATCCCGAGTCGCGCAAGACCTACGACCGCGAGTTGAGCCCGCGGACCCGGGCCGCCCTGATCTCCTCGATCGCGCCCCGCGAGGATGCCGCCCGCGACCTGGCGCGGCGCAACTTCGAGAAGGCCTCCGCCCTCGCCATGACCGAGGAGTACCATTTCGCGATCGAGCTGATGCAGCAGGCGGTGCTGTCCGATCCGCGCGGGGAGTACTTCGCCCTGCTCGGCCGTCTCCAGGCCAAGAATCCCCGGTGGCTGCCGGACGCCGCCCACAGCCTGAGGCGCGCGCTGGAGCTCGGGGCCCAGGACTCGGACCTTCCGGCCGCCCTGAAGGAGGTCAAGGCGCGGCTCGAGGCCGGGGATGCGCACGCGCCGCCGGACCGTCTCCAGGAGGGGGCGGTCGAGGTCGTCGAGGAGGAGGACGACGAGTCTCCCAGGGCGCGCCGGAGGATCTCCCGCAAGAAGCGCTGAGAGGCGGGAAGGCGGGCCGCTCCCAAACCGTTCTACAATCCGGACGCCGGAGAGCTTCAGGCGGTCGCTCCGTAAGAGCCTTCGGGCTCGCGCGGGGAGGAAAGTCCGAACTCCCACGGGCAGCATGCTCGCCAACGGCGAGGCGCGGCGACGCGACGGAAAGTGCAACAGAAAGCAAACCGCCCGGTGTTCGTCCTCTAGGGGGCGGAGATCGGGTAAGGGTGAAAGGGTGCGGTAAGAGCGCACCGCTCCGCCGGCGACGGCGGAGGCACGGCAAACCCCATGCGGAGCAAGACCAAATAGGGGAACGGATCGCGGGCCGCCCGTCCCGCCTCTGGGTTCGCCCAGGGCCGTTTCCGGGTAGGTTGCTCGAGGCCGGCGGCAACGCCGGTCCCAGAGGAATGACCGCGCCCGGTGCTTCGGCATCGGACACAGAATTCGGCTTACGGAGCTCTCCGGCGTCTTGATCTCCCCTGTCCAACTGCCCCCTCCCGCCGGTCCCGGCGACCGGGTTGGCGTCGCGGCGCTGTCCGGTCCGGTCGATCCCGAAAGGCTCGAGCGCGGGCTGGACGCCCTGCGGCGGCTCGGCTTAGCGCCGGTGCCCCCCGGCCACCAAAAAAACC
>JBKKAU010000202.1:0-2443 GCA_046714475.1 Thermoanaerobaculia bacterium | reverse complement strand
GGTGAAAGGCGGCGCGATCCTGGAGGTCAACCACGCCCTGCTCGCGATCTTCGGCTACGCCTCGGCCGCCGAGCTGATCGGCCGCCGGCTCTCCGACCTGATCGCCGAAGACGAGCCGGCCCTGACCGAGGAGCCGCGCGAGGGCTTCGGGTTCCGTCAGGACGGCAGCCGCGTCGACGTCGAGGCCGCCGGCAAGAAGTACGTCTTCCAGGCCGAGGACGTCACCGTCGTCGCTATCCGCGACATCACGCGGCGCAAGCGCGACGAAGCCGAGAACCGCATGCTCCAGGGCCAGCTCCTGCACTCGCAGAAGATGGAGGCGATCGGCCGCCTGTCGGCCGGCGTGGCGCACGACTTCAACAACTGCCTGCTCGCCATCTTCGGCTACAGCGACCTGCTGCTCGGCAGCTACCGCGAAGAGGACTTCCTGGCGCGCAACCTCTCCGGCATCAAAGAGGCGGCGCAGAAGGCGGCGGCGCTGACCCGGCAGCTCCTGACCTTCGCCCGCCGCCAGCCGCTCGAGACCCGGGTCATGGACCTCAACCAGGTCGTCTCGGGGATCGACAAGATGCTGCGGCGGCTGATCGGCGAGGACATCGAGCTGGCCATCGACCTCTACCCGGAGCTCGAAAAGGTCAAGATCGACCCCGGGCAGATGGAGCAGGTGCTGTTGAACCTGGCGGTCAACGCCCGCCACGCCATGCCGGACGGCGGACGCCTGACGATCCGCACCACCCCCGTCCAAGTCACCGCCCGCGGCGGGGCCTTGCACGCCGACGTGCCGCCGGGCTCCTACGTCGCGCTGACGGTGGCGGACACCGGCGTCGGCATGGACGCCGCGACGCAGGCACGCATCTTCGAGCCCTTCTTCACCACCAAGGAGGTCGGCGAAGGCACCGGCCTCGGGCTCTCCACCGCCTACGGCATCGTCCGGCAGAGCAACGGCCACATCTTCGTCGACAGCGCGCCGGGCCAGGGCGCCCGCTTCACCCTCTACCTGCCGGCGACCGCCGAGGAGACGATCGCGGCGGCGCCGTTGCCCGCCGGCTGGTCCGACACCGGGTCCGAAACGATCCTGCTGGTCGAAGATGAGCCGGAGGCGCGCTCGATGCTGCACCAAGCCCTGCTGCGCAAGGGTTACCGCGTGCTCCAAGCCGCCTCCGGCGACGAGGCGCTGGCCCTCGCCCACCGCTATCCCGAGACCATCCACCTGCTGCTGACCGACGTCATCATGCCGCGCATGAAAGGCCCGGACCTCGCCGCGCGCCTGCTCACGACCCACCCCCGAACGCGGGTCCTCTACATGTCGGGTTACAACGAGGAGTCGCTCCCCGGCAACGACTTGCGGACGATCTGCCTCCAGAAGCCGTTCCCGCCGCAGCTCCTGACCCAGATGGTGCGCGCCATCCTCGACGCGGACGACGTGGCGCGGGCGGTGTAAAGGACAAAAGGACCTCAAGGACAATAAGGACAGCAAGGACTCCGCGGTCCCTGGTCCTTGGAGTCCTTGCCGTCCTTGTTGTCCTTTCGGGCTCCCCTCAGCTCCTACGCCGGGTTCGCGAGCAACGTCTCCAACTCCTCTTCCGTGAGTCCATCGAGCTCCGCCAGCACGTGCGCGGCGTCGTTGCTGCCCGCGAGCAGGGCCTGGCCGATGGCGGCGGTCAGCTCCTCGATCACCGGGTGCTCGAAGAGGGCCTGGATCGGCAGCTCGACGCCGAAGGCGTCGTCGATGCGGGCGAGCACCTTGCTCGCCAGCAGCGAATGGCCGCCCAGGTCCCAGAAACGGTCGCGCACGCCCACCCGCTCGACCGCCAGCACCTCGCGCCAGATCTCCGCCACCGCCTCCTCGAGCGGCGTGCGCGGTGCCACGAACTCCCCCTCGCCGCGTGCCGGATCGGCCGCCGCCCCGAGCGCCGGCAGCGCCCGGCGGTCCACCTTGCCGTTGGCGGTGAGCGGGAAGGTCGCGAGCGGCACGAACGCCGCCGGCACCATGGAGTCCGGCAGGCTCTCGCGCAGGAAACACCGCAGGTCGGACGCCGCGGGCTCTTCGTCGTGCACCAGGACGTACGCCACCAGCCGCTGGTCGCCGTTGCGGTCGGCCTGCACCAGGACCACCGCCTGTTGGACCTCGGGATGCCGCGCCAGCGCCGACTCGATCTCCCCCAGCTCGATACGCTGGCCGCGGATCTTCACCTGGTGGTCGATGCGGCCGATGAAGGCCAGCTCGCCGGACGGCAGGTGGCGCACCAGGTCCCCGGTGCGGTAGAGCCGTGAACCAGGCTCGCCCGAGAACGGGTCGGGCACGAACTTCCCGGCGGTGAGCTCCGGCCGGCCCAGGTAGCCGCGGGCCAGACCCGAGCCGCCGAGGCACAGCTCGCCCGGCATGCCCAGCGCCGCCGGCTGCCCCGTATGGTCGAGGACGTAGACCCGGGTGTTGGGGGGG
>JBKKAU010000201.1:0-12046 GCA_046714475.1 Thermoanaerobaculia bacterium | reverse complement strand
ATGCGGTCCTGGGTACGGTTGCGCATGAAGCCCGCAGGCACGCGCAGGATGCGCTCGATCGCCTCGCCATGCCAGGAGTACACAGACAGCAGGGGCACGTGCTTGGCGTCGCGCGCCACCAAGTGCTTGCCGTTCTCGAGCGGTCCCGCACCGGCGCCATTCGTGGCCGCCCTGGGCGTCGCCTCGGGCGCCTCCTCGATCGACGCAGCGGCGGGAGCATCCCCCGCCGCCAGCGCGCCGGCCGCGAGCGGCACCCCGGTCTCCTCCTCCACCACCTGCTGCGCCAACTCCAGCGTTACCGTCGGCAGCTTGCGCAGGCGCGCGCTCTTCTCGATGCGCGCCTTGGCCCGGCGCCGCTTGTAGGCGTCCTTCAAGGTCCACAGAGCGCGGCGGGCGCCTTCGCTCCAGGCCAACTTGCGGCCGTCGTAGGTGACCTCCTCGGTGAGCGTGCCCTCGGCGCGGGCGATGCGCTCCAGCATGTCGCGGTCGATGCGCTCGAGGTCGCTCTTGCCGCAGACACCGCAGCGCACCGCGTCGGGCTCGCTGGCGGCCACTCCGCAGCTCTTACAGATCGCCACCGGCTGCCGGCTGGCCAGCTCCAGCGCCATGCGTTCGGCGAGCTGGAAAGTCATGTCCTTGGCCTGCTTGGGCATGAAGCGGTCCATCGCCTCGTCGATCACCGTGTTGGTGATGACGCTATGCCCCTTCTCCAGCGCCAGCCGCAGGATGCCGGTGCGCGCGATCCCCTTGACCTGGGGCGGCACCCGCAGCATGCGCTCCTCGGCTTCGGGCGTCCAACGGATGCTCTCCTCGGCGCGCACGTCGATGTCGGGATAGACCAGCGCGGTCGACAGCAGCAGGTCGCACGGGCAACGGCGCAGCAGATTCTCGGTGTTGCTGCCGAGGCCGGTCTCTTCCGCGGGGCTGTGCACGCCGATGCGGCCGACCACCACCAGCCAGGGGTTGGTCTTGCGCACGTGGTCGAGGATCTTCTGGAAGGCCTTGCCGTCGAGCAGAGTCTTGGTCACCACCGCGCCGGCATCCAGGGCCATGCGCTCGGCAACGTCCAGATGCGACTGATAGATCTGCGCGAGCCCGGTGTCGATGATCTCCTCGTGGAGCTGGTTCTGCTCCTCGAAGCGGAAGACCTTGGAGGCCTTCTCGGAGAGCACGCCGACGATGCCGTGGAAGACCGAGTAGTGCAGGTAGGGATCGTAGACGCCGATGATCTCGACCTTCTTGTCGAACCGCTTCGCGAGCTCGAGCGCCGTCTGGAGCGCGCCGAACGACTGCGGGCTGCCGTCGATCCCGACCAGGATCGTGTCGCGCTCGGGCTCGTCCTTCTTCGGCAGGTGCTTGACCACCCAGACGTCGCGGCCGCTGCTGCGCGCCACGCGGTCGCACACCGAGCCGATCTCGCTGTCCTTGACCCGGCCGATGCCGAGCGCGCCAAGCACCACCAGGTCGCAGTCGACGCTCTGGATGTCGCGCAGCAGCTCGGTGTGGTGCTTGCCGTCCATCATCCGCGGCTCGAAGGGGAGACCCTGATCGCGGCAGAGGTTCTGCATCTGGTCGAGATAGCTCTCCGAGATCAGCTTGAGGCCGAGGGTGATCAGGCTGTCGTGGATCTTGCGCTGCCGCTCGAGCTCGACCTCGTCCAGGTACTCCTCGGGGAGGGTGTACTCCATCTGCTTGAAGCGGTAGTCGTGCATGCGGGCGGCGTAGACGTGGCTCCCCACCAGAGCGGAGTCGAACGCCTTGCCGAGGGCAACGGCGTTGTCGATCGCCCGGTTCGAGAAGTCGGAGTTGTCGACCGGCACATAGATCTTGCTATACATGGACTGGAACCTCTCTGTCCTGAGCGTTTTTGTCCTGGCCCACCGAAGTGCGCCGCCGCCGGACCCAGGCGATCAACAGAATCTCGACGGCCAGCACGATGAGGGCGGCCCGCAGCATCGGCCAGAGGGCTGATGGAGTCTCCCGCGGCATGGTGTACAAATACATCCACCGCGTCAAGCCGCGCTTGTTGCCGCGCTCGCGGTCCGTGCCGTTCCAGATCGAGAAAGAGATCGGAACGTACTGGCCTTCGGCGAAGGTCACGCCGCCGGTCGCGCGGAGCGCGCGCTTGAAGATCACCGTCCACTCGCCCCGGTCGTAGCTCGCGACGGCGCTCACGTCTTCGCCTTCGACCACGGTCAGGCTCTTGCTGCCGGTCCCGTTGTAGCGCGTCGCCACTTTCGTCGCCAGGTCCACGAACCAGAGGTCGACCGGATTCTGCCCGTCGCCGAAGAGGAAGTAGGGCTTGCGGGCGCCGCTCGGAAGCTGCACGGGGAGCTGGATCGCGACCGCGTCCGAGAACTCCGGTCCGGCCGCCGCCGTCGTGTCTGCCTCCTCGCCAAAGAAGTCGTCCACGCCGGACGCGTCTTCGGAGACGACTTCCTCCTCGCCGAAGAACCCTTCACCGCCCTCCGGCGCGGCAGGCGCGGCCGTCTCCGCCTGGTCTTCCTCAGGCGGCACCACGAGGTCGGGTGCGTTGCGGCCGGAGATGTCGGCCCGCATGTCGTTCCAGGTGATGAGGAAGGCGATCTCCCGGGAGTTGTAGACAGCCTTCACGGTCACGCTGTTGGTCGCGGGATGGAAGGCGCGGCCCGGCTCGGTGATCTGGCCGACGACCGGGAAGTGTGCCGCCGGGGCGGACGCGAACAGCTCCCTGCCCTTCTCCAGGGCAAGCTCGTCGGGCGTCCACTGCACCTGGAGGAGCTCCGCGTAGTCCGGGGTTTCGCGTCCATCGAGGGAGACGATGTAGTCCACCAGTTGCCAGCGCTGCTCGTCGGTCAGCGACTCGGCGAAGGACGGCATGGGCGTGCCGTTCATGCCGGTGGTGAACGTGCGGTAGATGTCCTCGCGCGTCGGGCCGCCGCGGTAGGTCCAGCGCTTGGTCAGGTCGGCGGGCCGGAGCGGGTTACCCCAATCGTCGGTGAGCGTCGGCGCCGAGACGCCGTCGCTGCGCCCGAGCTCGCCGTGGCAGGCCGCGCAGCCGATCTGGGCGTAGACCTCCTTGCCCTTCTTCGCCGATTCCTGCGAGAACTCCGGCGCCTCCGGGATCTCGATCGGCTTCGGCTTCTTCTCCGGGTCCGCGAAATCCGGCGAGAAGGACTTGACCGCGGCGACCAGCTCGTTGATCTGGGCGTCGGAGAGGTGCTTCCAGGCCGGCATCGAGGTGTAGGGCATGCCCTCGCGGATGACGTCCCGGAGGTCGTCGTCGGTGGGGAGGGCGCCGCTCGGCGTGTGGCGGACCTTGAACTTGCCGGCGGTGAAGTCGCGGGGCCGCGGCAGCACGCGCGGCGCCGCGACGCCTTGGCCGTCCCCCTTCTCGCCATGGCACTGGGCGCAGAGCTTCTGGTAGAGCTGCCCGCCGGGAGGAGCCGCGTTCTGCGCCGCGGCGGGAGCCGCCAGCAGCACGCTCGACAACAGGAGGAAGGCCCCTCGGGCGCTCACTCGTGCACCTCCTCGCGCGCCCGCGGACGCTGCTCCGAGAAGTCGTAGAGGAACAGGATCACGTCCCACATCTCCTCCTCGGTAAGAAAATTCTCCCAGGCCGGCATGGCCGTGTCCCAGGGACCGCCCTCCTCGGGCAGCCCGGGGCCGCCCTTGCTGATCCGCCAGAAGAGGAACGACTCCTGGAGGAGCGCGATGGCGCCGGCATCCGCGAAGTTCGTGGGAATCGGATTCAGGCCGTGCGCGACCATCCCGTCGCCGCGCAGGTCGTCGCCGTGGCAGTAGAAGCAGTTCTGGTAGTAGATCCGCCGGCCGTTGGCCAGGTGGGAGGCGAAGGCCGCGGGGTCTTTCGTCTCGAGCGCCCGGTAGGGGTTGTCGAGCGTCACCAGGTTGAACGGCTTGTCGTGCACGGTGATCCCGTCCGGCGGCGCGGGGTGGATGGTGCGCCCGAACGCCGGCGCCTCCAGCTTGACGTTCATGCTCCGGTAGACCCCGAAGGCCGCCGCCGCCGGCAGGAGAAGCACCACGGCGAGGAGCAGCGGCCGCAGCCGGGGCTCGGTGCACAGGCGCACCAGGGGACCGGTGAAGGCCTGCAGCCGCTCGCGGCTGGAGGTGACGTAGGCGGCGGCCGCCACGATGGTGATGCCCATGTAGAGCGAGATCACCGACTGCGGCACCGGGACGGTGAACCCGAAGCGCAGGAACGCCCAGATCGAGAACACGCTCACCAGGGTCCAGAGGAACGTCCCGGCGCGGCGCTTCCAGAGCAGGAGCTGCGCCGCGAGGAGCAACAGGGCCACCCACCAGACGATCGGCAAGGTCATCGCGTCATCTCTCCTGACCGTCCATCACTCATTGCATCGCTCATTGAATCGAGCCCGGTTTTCGGACCTCGTCGTCCGCCGGTCCGGGGGTCGCCGGTCCGGCGGTGGCGTCGCCCGCCGGGGGGGAAATGGATGGCGCGCCGCCCGTGCCGCCCGCCTGCCAGGCGAGCTTCGTCTGCATGGTCACGGTCGGGGTGCCGCCGAGGCTCTGGAGATAGGCGATCACCGCCAGGATCTCGTCGTCCGTCAGCCCGATCGGCGGCTTGTTGATCACCGGCATGCCGGGATTGAAGCCGGGCACGATGTACTTGTCGGGCTCGTAGATGGACTGGGCCAGGTATTCGACGTCGGAGAGGCCCGGGATGCGGCTCGCGGCCTTCCCACCCATGCCATCCAGGTCCGGGAAGCGCAAGACCCCTGACTTGCCCATCGTGTGGCAGGTGAAGCAGAGCCCCTTGCCGTCCATGATCTCGCGTCCAACCCGCACCATCTCCTCGGGCCCCATGTCCTTGCTGAGCGCGACCTCCACCGGCGGGTGCACTTCCTTCTGCGGCACCAGTTGGCCGACGTAGGTGTAGAAGCCGGTCGTGGCGATCGCCAGCGCGGCGATGCGGAGGCTCACCGGCACGTTCATGCGGCAGCTCCGAGGTCCTTGGAGTCATTTTCTTTCAATCGCGGCACCCAGTCCTGCTTGCCGGCCAGGCTGGCCAGCCAGAAGACGAAGCTGATCAGGACGAAAAAGATCAGCACGCTGACCGAGACGATCTTGGTGGCGAAACCCAGCGTGGGGGTGAAGGCGTCGACCGAGGTGTCGCGGATGACGCCGTAGACGTGCCAGTGCTGGCGCAGCCCCGAGCGCACGTAGCCCATCAGGCCCATCAGCCAGGTGAAGGTGACGGCGATGAAGATCAGCACGTACTGCGAGATGGGCGCGATCTGGCCCCAGCGCGCCTCGCCCGACTTCCGGGCGTTGCGGAACAGGAAGACGTCGATCACCGTCACCGACACCATCGCGAAGAGCACCGACAGCACCTGCGGGATAGAGAAGGCGATGCGCACGCTGGCTTCGACGAAGTAGCCGTACACCCCAAGGAAGATGACGATCGCCGCGGCGGCGAGGAAGATCCCGAGCTGCGCCCGGTTGCCCGCCTTCGCCCACCGCACGGTGGCGGTCTTGCCGCCCCGGCGGTAGAGCAGGAAGCTCACGAAGGTGGTGAGGATCAGGATGTTGACCGCGGTGTTCTTGGCCGACATCACGCCGAGCACGCCGAGCGCCGGGTGCGCCGAGCCGCCCATGGCGCGCGCCTCCGACACCGTCGAGATGATCGAGCGCGGCGTCGCCCAGACCGCGAAGCAGATCGCCACCAGGATGAGGAGATACTTGATGTACTTCTGGAACTGCTCCGTGCCGGTGATCCGGCCCATCCCCAGCCAGAGATAGTAGTTGGCGGCGAGGAAGAGGTTGCCGATCAGGATCGCCTGGATGATGAACAGCCAGGAGAAGGCGCCGCCCATCATCGTGATCCCCAGCGTCTGGGAGTAGGCGTAGATCTCGCGGGCCAGCCAGTAGCCGGCGAACGGCAGCGGCAGGAAGGCGCAGATCGCCACGAAGTTGCCGATGTAGCCCATCCAGTCGTAGTGAGCGCGATCCTCGTCGGACTTCGCCCCCAGGAACTTGAAGGCGGCGTAGGCCGCTGCCACCGAGCCGCCGAAGGCGACGTTGGCGATGATGCGGTGGATGTTGATCGGCATCCAGGTGAAGTTGCGCACCGCGTCCCAGGTGCTGATCAGGGCGCCCGAGTCCGAGACCCCCGCCGGGGAGGTCATGAACGTCAGCCAGGCGTTGGCGATCAGCATGATCGCGGTGCCGACCACGTTCAGGCCCAGCCCCAGAGCCAGGTGTACGCGGGGCGAGAACTTGTGCCAGCCGTAGTAGTAGGTGTAGAGGAAGAACGCCTCGAGGAAGAACAGGCCGACGTAGGGCAGGAAGGTGGGAGAAAAGACGCTGACCAGGTAGTTGGTGAACTTCGGGTAGAGGATGATCAACCCGAAGGTCAGCATCGCCCCGAACGTCGCGGTCAGTGAAAAGGAGACCGAGAGCAGCTTGGTGAACTCGTAGGCCAGGCGGTCGTAGCGCGGATCCTTGGTGCGGTAGCCGATGTACTCGATGATCAGCGCGAAGATCGGCACCGCCAGCACGAAGGCGGCAAAGAGCAGGTGGAGCTGCGCCGCGATCCAGACCGCGACCCGGCTGCCGACCCTGGGGAAGGGGCGGTACTCCGCCTCCTCGTACGGCTTCTCCTTGTCGCGCTTCTCCTGCTCGGCGCGCAGGTCGGCGAGCCCCCGATCGCGCGGCGTCTCCTCCACGGCCTGTCCCGCCGGAGCGCCGTAGGGAGCCTGGTACTCCCGTTTCAACAGGAGGGCCGAAATGCCGACGATCACCGCCAACCCAAGCAGAGCGACGATGCCGGCGGCGAGTCCCTTCTTGATCATTGCGTCACCTGTTGGGCGTCACCGGTTGGAGCGGTACCTTCTGGAGCGGTACCTTCTGGAACGGTACCGGCTGGAGCGTCACCGGCCGGGGCGGCTTCCGCTGGAGGGAGGGGCGTGGCCGTCTGGGCCGGCATGGTGCCGCCGGTGCGCTCGAGCCGGCGCGCCTGGAGAGCGCGGAGGTGGACGATGATCGCCCAGCGGTCGGACACCGGGAGCGGATAGCGGTACGACGGCATCAGGCCGAAGCCGTTGGTGATGGTGTCGAAGAGCTGGCCGTCGGGCATCTGGCGCAGCCGGTCGATGTGGAACGACGGGGTCGGCACCTTGCCGCGCTCGTAGAGGATGCCCTTGCCGTCGCCGCCCTTGTCGTGGCAGGCGGCGCAGTAGATGTCGTAGCGCTCCGCGCCGCGCGCGCGCACCGCGCCGCTCACCCTCAGGGGGACCGCGGTGACGAAGGCGCCGCCAGCGTCCTTGCCCGTCCAGTACGGGCCGCTGTCGCGCAGCTCGCCGCGGGCGACCGTGCCCGGAACCGGCGGCCGCATGGCCTGGCCGTTGTAGAAGAAGGCGCTTGCGGCCTGGGGCTCGTAGCGGGGCTGGATGTCCATGTTGGGGTTCAAATGGATCGGCGGCCGGCTGGACGTGCAGCCGCGGGCACAGCCGGAAAGGGCGAGAAGGACGAGCGCGAGCGCAAAGTGGTGTCGCCGCACGGAGCTCAGGCCTCCTCGACCAGATCGGGGTGCGGGTTGCGGATGCGCGCCAGGTAGCTGGTGCGCGGCTTGTTGCCGAGCTCGGCGAGCAGGACGTAGTCGCGGCTGCTCTGCTTGCGCTCGTTCACCAGGGATTCAGGATCGCGGATGTCGCCGAACGTGATCGCCTGGGTCGGGCAGGTCTGCTGGCAGGCGGTGCGCACGTCGCCGTCGGCGAGCGGACGTTCGGCCATCTTGGCATCGATCCGCGCGGACTGGATCCGCTGCACGCAGTAGGTGCACTTCTCCATCACGCCGCGCGTGCGCACGGTCACCTCCGGGTTGGCCGCCATCTTGACCAGCTCGGGCGTGTCCTTGGTGTAGTTGAAGAAGTTGAAGCGCCGCACCTTGTACGGGCAATTGTTCGAGCAGTAGCGCGTGCCGATGCAGCGGTTGTAGACCATCGCGTTCAGGCCGTCCTCGGTGTGCACGGTCGCCGCGACCGGGCAGACCTGTTCGCAGGGGGCGTTCTCGCACTGCTGGCAGGGCATTGGCTGGAACACCATCTCCGGCGATCTTTCCGGATCATTGGGCGGGCCGGAGAAGTAGCGGTCGACGCGCAGCCAGTGCATCTCGCGCCCGCGGCGCACCTGCTCGTGGCCGACCACCGGGACGTTGTTCTCGCTCTGGCAGGCGACCACGCAGGCGTTGCAGCCGATGCAGGAGTTCAAATCGATCGCCATGCCCCACTGCGGGCCTTTGTCGTAGCGGTGCTGCTCCCACAGCGGCCCGCTCTTCGGGATCTCGACCATCTCGGCGGCGAAGTGCGGCTCGTGGCGCCACTTCGCGAGCGAGGCCTCGCGCACGACCGGGCGCCCCTCCATGGTGCCGTGGTCCTGGGTCTGGGCGATGCGGTGCCGCTCGCCGGAGGCGGCGAGCGTGGCCCCGCCGACGAAGCCGGGCGCCGCGCTGGTGCGCAAGGGATAGACGTCGGTGCCCACCCCGGTGCCGACCCGCCCGGCCGCGCGCCGGCCATAGCCGAGATGCACGACGACGGTGTCCTCGGCCTGCCCGGGCACGATCCACACCGGCAGCTCGACCTCCGCATTCCCGACCTTCAACCGCACGCCGTCTTCGTTGGTGAGGCCCAGGCGCTCGGCGGTCTTGGGGGCGAGCAGGGCGGCGTTGCCCCAGGTGATCTTGGTCACGGCGTCGGGCAGCTCCTGGAGCCAGCCGATGTTGGCGAAGCGTCCGTCGTGGAGCGCGGGCGAGGCCCGGAACACCACCTCCATCCCGGAGGCCGCCGGCCGCGCCAGCTGAGCGAGCGCCGGGCCCGGCACCGCTGCCGCAGACACCGCGACCGGCGGCACCGCGCTGCCGGCCAGGAGGCCGTCGTGCAGCACCTTGTTGAAGGCGTCGTCGAAGGCGGCAGGGGTCGCTCCCGCCGGCAGCAGCGCCTGCCAGGTCTCCCGCACCAGGTCGTAGCCGGGCCTGTCCTCGCCGCTCGCCAGCAGGCCCAGCAGCTCGACCGCGCTGTGACCGCTGAACAGGGGCGCGATCAGCGGCTGCACCACGCTCGCGGTGCCGTCCGACGACCGGCAATCGCCCCAGGCTTCCAGGAAATGGGTGCCGGGAAGATGCCAGTGCGCGTGCTCCGCGGTCTCGTCCACCGCCAGCCCGAGATGGACGACGTTCCTGACCTTCTTCAGATCCAGCCGCAAGTCGGCGGGCGCGTCGTAGACCGGGTTGCCGCCCAGGACGACCAGCGTCGAGACCGCGCCGCCCCGGATCGCCTGGGCGAGCGCCGCCAGCGACCGCGTGCTCGGCGGCATCACGTCGACCGGCTCGCGCAGCAGGACGGTGGTGCCCACGTTCCCGAGCGCGGCGTTGTTCGCGAGCGCGAGGGCGTGCACCGCGGGGGGCTGGTCCCGTCCCGCGACCACCAGGCCGCGGCCGGCGTTGGCCCGGAGATCCTCGGCCAGCGCCGCGATCCAGCGCGGATCCACTCCAGGAAGCGCCCCTGCGCCCGCCGCCTCCGGCAGTACCGGCGCACCCAGAGCACGGCCGAGGGCCAGCGCAAAGGCGCCGATGCGGCTGCTCGGCAGGGCCAGGCGATGGTCGGCCATCGCGCCGGTCGTGGTGTAGGCGCTCTCGACGACCCACAGCCGGTTCATCTCTTCCTTCTCGGAAGCGAGCCGGCGGCCGGCGACGAACCCGCGGCCGTGCCTCACGGCGTCGCTCTCGGACAGCAGCAGGTCGGCGTCCAGGCTCAGGATCACCCGCGCGGCGCCGAGGTCGTAGGCCGGCAGGAGCGGCCGGCCGGCGACTACGGCGGCGGCGGTGAGCGCGTTTTCGTCGCTGACCGGTTCCCAGGTGGCCCAGCGCAGGTTCGGGAAGCGCTGGCGCAGCGCGGCGGCGAGCCGGAAGAGAGTGGGAGAGGACGAAGCCGGGGCGAGCACGGCCAGCCCGGCGCCGCCCGACGCCAAGTAGCGGCCCTCGCGGGATTTCCAATCCGCCACGAAATCGGCCCAGGTCTTCTTCTGGGGCGAGGAGCCGGCGCTCTTCTGCAGCGGGTGCTCGGAGCGGTCGGGGTCGTACAGGCCGAGGATCGCGGCCTGCATCTGGGCGCTGGCCGCGCCGGCGGTGGCGGGATGGCGCTCGTTGCCCTCGATCTTGGTCGGCCGGCCCTCGTGGCTCTCGACCAGCAGGCCGTACCCGCCGGTGCCGAACGGCATGGTCGTGGCGTAGTGCTTGGGGACGCCCGGCACGACGTTCTCGGGGGGCTCCACGAAGGGGACGATGTTCTCGACCGGCCGGCGGCAGCCGGTGAGCCCGGCGAGCGCCAGCGAGGCTCCCAGGAGCTGCACCAGCGACCGGCGGTCGATGCCCTCCGGCAGCTCCGAGGCTCCCACCGGAAACTCGCGCTCCTCAAAGGCGCGCGCCTCCGGCGTGCCGGCGAGCTGCTCCAGGCTGCGCCAGTGCTCCCGCGGTCCGGTCACCGGTGGCACCCCGAGCAGTCGACGGGCGGTCTGATTCCCTTGGCTTTCTTGATGCGCGCCGCCGATTCGAGCTGGTCGCGGGGCGGGCTCCAGTCCATGTTCGTCACCTCGTCGGCGGGCCGCAGGTAGGGGTCGGGGTTGCGGTGGCAGGCCAGGCACCAGCTCATCGAGAGCGGCTCCGCCTGTGCCACCACGTCCATCTGGTCGATGCGGCCGTGGCAGGTCGAGCAGCCGACTCCGGCGCGCACATGGGCACGGTGGTCGAAGTGGGCGAAGCCGGGCAGGCTGTGCACCCGCACCCATGGGATCGGCTGCCCGCTCGCAGCGCTGTCGCGGACCACGGCCAGCAGCGGGGAGTCGCGTTTGACCGTGCGGTGGCAGTTGAGGCAGACCTCGGTCGGAGGCACCACGGCAACCGGAGCGCGGTCGACGGTGGCGTGGCAGTAGAGACAGTTGATGCCGAGGTCGCCGGCGTGGAGCTTGTGGCTGTAGAAGACCGGCTGCACAGGCTGGTAGCCGACGTCGGTGTAGCGGGGAGAAAAGTAGTACCAGACGCCCGCCACCGCCAGGATGCCGAGGACGGCGCTCCCCACGGCCAGGCGCAGCGGAAGCTCGTTGGTCCATCGCGGGAAGATCTGCGCCATGCGCTAACCCCGCCGGTCCCTTCGCGGTTCGCGTGAGCTGATCCCGACCCTACTTAACACGTAGTGCACCTCCGACATAGCGGCTCGTGCTGCTTCCCTTTTTTGGCGGGGCAGAGTCTACAGTGGCCCGTTTCGAGCGGTCAACCCTGCCGTGCTACTCTTCCGATCCTGCCATGGATGCCATGGATGCCCTGAAGGAACGCGCCGGCCTGCTGCTCGTCAATCTCGGAACGCCGGAGGCTCCGCGTCCGCGCGAGGTGCGCCACTACCTGCGCCAGTTCCTGTCCGATCCGCGCGTGCTCGACATGCCGGCCCTCCTGCGCTTCCTGCTCCTCGAGTTGGTGATCCTGCCGCGCCGGCCCCGGGCGTCGGCCGAGGCCTATCAGAAGATCTGGACGCCCGAAGGCTCGCCGCTCCTCGTCCACAGCCGGGCGCTGGCCGCGAAGGTCCAGGCACTGCTGGGAGACCCGGTCCTGGTCGAGCTCGCGATGCGCTATGGCCAGCCGTCCATCGCGAGCGCCCTCGACCGTTTCGCCGCGGCCGGGGTGAGCCGCCTCGTGGTGCTCCCGCTCTACCCGCAGTACAGCTCCGCCGCCACCGGCTCGGTGATCGAGGAGGTACAGCGGCTAGCGGCCGGGCGCTGGAGCGCGCCGGACCTCCGGATCGTCCCCCCCTTCTACGCCCACCCCGCCTACGTCGAGGGGCGCGCCGAGCTGGCGCGGCCCTTCCTCACGCCGATGCCCGAGCGCGTCTTCTTCAGCTTCCACGGCCTGCCCGAGCGCCAGATCCGCAAGAGCGACGACGGCGGCGCCCACTGCCTGCAATCGGCGGGCTGCTGCGACCGGATGGGGCCGGCGAACCGGAACTGCTACCGCGCCCAGAGCTTCGAGACCGCGCGGCTC
>JBKKAU010000200.1:0-11514 GCA_046714475.1 Thermoanaerobaculia bacterium | reverse complement strand
AGAGCGGGCGAGACGCCCGCGTACCCAGGAGGGCTCTGCGGCACTGGCAGATTTTTCGCATCGCCCTCGGGCCATGGCCTTCCGCGAGGTGCGGGTCTCGACCCTCAGCGAGCTCCTGGAGCAGGTCACACCGCAGGACCCGGACCCCGACAGCGGCCGGCGGCGGGACAGCGGCGTCTACCGCGGCTGCTCGGACTCCGGCTGGCCGCTGCTGACCAGCCTCGACCGGTTGGGCGGCATCCATCCGCCGCACCGCAAGGCCGGCCTCGAAGAGCACCTGCTGCGCAACTTCGTGCGCTACTCCCGGCCCTACCTCGGGCACGCCGGGAACGAGTGGGAGCTCCTGGTCGCCGCCCAGCACCACGGCCTGCCCACCCGCCTGCTCGACTGGAGCTACTCGCCGCTGATCGCCGCCCATTTCGCGACGATCGGCCCCCGGGACCGCGGCGACCGCGTCGTCTGGCGCCTGGACTGGAAACGGATGCACTGCGCCTTTGGCCTCCCCGAGCTGGCGCTGCTGATCCAGGACCTCGACCGGCTGTTCGAGACCGACGGCGGCTTCACCCCCTGGAAGCTGTTCTCGCGGCAGAGCGAGGACAAGCCGTTCGCCTGCATGCTCGAGCCGCCGTCGCTCGACGTCCGCATCGTCTCGCAGTCGGCGACCTTCACCCTCTGCTCGGACAAGCGGCAGCCTTTCGACCGCTTCCTCGAAGAGCAGGGTTTGGGCGACATCCTCACCCGCTACGTCATCCCGGCCGACGCGGTGGACCCCTTGCGCGATCAGCTCGACCTCGTGGGCATCGACGAGCGCCGCATCTTCCCCGACCTTGAAGGGGTCGCGGCGCAGATGCGCCGGTACTACTCCTGACGGCCCTCGGCTCCGACGCTTCAATCCATAGCCGCTTGCGAGGAAGATGAAATTCTCCCTCCCGAATTGCGACACTAGAGCCCTGCAACTGCGAGGTTGCGTCCGCGGGCGTCCGGGCCATGGGGGCTTCCGGGCCGCGCCGCGGAGAAGGAGGCCGAGATGTCGCACAAGAAGGTTCATCCAGTTTTCACCGGTCTGGTCCTCGTCACGGTCCTCGCGGCGGTGCCGGTTTCCGCCGAAGCGAGGGGCTTCGAGCGTCGGGGTGGGGAGAGCGTCTGGAGCATGGCCATGGAGTGGATCGCGGAGCGGTGGGGCGGGATCGGGGAGGTCCTCACCCCGTCCCACCGGGGCACGCCCCGCAACGACCGGGCCCGCGGCCAGGACAAGAAAGGGTCGATGCTCGACCCCAACGGTTAGGATCCGAGTTTGTTTATGGAATAATCTCTCACTGTCAGTCCGGGGAGACATCTATCAGGAGACCTAGCGGTTGAACGGACATCCAACCCTGGCGGAGTTGCGGGCGTTCGCCTTGGGACAACTGCCGGGGCCGCGCTTTGTGGCCCTGGCAGGCCACCTGCGCCAGGGCTGCGAGGCGTGCCTCGTCGAGCTGGAGGCGCAGATGCTCGCTCTGGAGGAGACGCCGGAGGAGCCCGAGCTGGCGCCGGAGGCGGAGGCCGCCTACGAGGCGGTTTTCGACCGGGTCTTCGCCACCGCCCTGCGGCACGCCCGCCATGCCCGGCGCGAACAGGCCAAGGTCGGAGAGGCCGTCGAGCGGCTCTCCGGGAAGGGAACGGCCGGCCTCGCCGGCGCCCCGCGCCGGCTGCGCGGCCTCGGCGGCTATTACGCCCTGCTCGACCGCTGCAAGGCGCTCCGCAACGAGGACCCGCGGCAGATGGTCGACCTCGCCCGCCTCGCCGTGTCGATCGCCGGCCGCCTGAGCCCCGGGCGCTACGGCGCCGCCCAAGTGGCGGACTTCCGCTGCCGGGCGCTGATCGAGCTGGGCAACGCCTGGCGGGCCGCCGACCGCATGGACGAAGCCGAGCGCTCTCTCGGCGAGGCCGCCGAGCTGCTCCGCCAGGGGACGGGCGACCTGCTCCTCGAAGCCCGCCTGTTCGACGTCCAGGCCTCTCTCTTCTCCGACCGCCGGCAGTTCGATGCCGCGCTGGAGGCGGCCGACACGGTCCACGCGCTCTACCTGGCCCTGGAGGACCGTCACCTCGCCGGCCGCGCGCTGCTCAGCAAGGGGGTCTACACCGGCTATGCCGGCGATCCCGAGGAGGCTCTCCGTCTGATGCGCGAGGGCCTGTCGATGCTCGACGAAGCGCGCGATCCGGCGCTGGCGTGGCTCGCCGTGCACAACCAGGCGGACCTGCTGGTGGAGTGCGGCCGCTTCCGCGAGGCGCGGGCGCTCCTCACCCGCAACCGCTGGCGTCTCGGCGGGACCATTCAAGGCGTCAAGGCCTTGAAGCTGCGCTGGCTGGAGGGCCGGATCTACGCCGGCCTGGAGGAGCTCGACCGCGCCGAGCAGGCGCTCCTGGAGGCCCGGAGAGGGCTCGAGGAGGCCGAGCTCCCCTACACCGCGGCGCTCGTGCTGTTCGAGCTGGCGATGCTCGACCTGCGCCGGGGACGCGCGGTCCGGGCACGCGACCGCGTGCTGGAAGCGGTCGAGGTCTTCACCACGCTCAAGATCCGCCGCGAGGCGCTGGCGGCGGTGCTGCTCCTCGAAAAGGCCTTCGAGACCGGGGCCGCGACCGGCGCCCTCCTGAGGACCGTCCTCGATTTCATGACCCGCGCCGAGTCCGACCCGACGGCGCAGTGGCAGGGGTAGGGCTCACCCTTCCCCCAGAACGAGAGATTCCTCCTCCCGCCACACCGCCTCGCCGTCCGCGTAGTGCTCGCGCTTCCAGATGGGGACCTCGGCCTTGAGGCGTTCCAGGGCGGTGCGGCTGGCGTCGTAGGCGGCGTCGCGGTGCGGGGAGCCGACGGCGATGACCACGCTCGCCTCCCCCACCGGCACCTCGCCCAGGCGGTGGACGATCGCCGCCCGCAGACCCTCGTGGTCGCTCTCCAGATCCTCGACGATCCGCGCCAGCGCCTCGCGCGCCATCGGGCGGTAGGCGCTGTAGGTGAGCTTTTCGACCTTGCGCCCGGCGTGATGGTCGCGGACCGTGCCGTGGAAGACCACCACGGCCCCCCGGCCGGGACCCGAGACGCTGGCGGCCACCCACTCCGCGTCGATGGGGCCGTCCACGAGCTCGGCCGGGTCCGCTTCGTCGCACCCGCCCGAGACCGGCGGCAACAAGGCCACCTCGGCCCCCTCGGAGAGAGGCGTGTCCGGCGGCGCGATCCGGCCGTCGACCGCGACCGCGAGACGCGGCCAGAGCGGACCGAGCGCGGGGTGGTCGCGGTCGAGCCGCTGGCGCAGGTCGGCCAGCCGGCTCCCTGCCGGCAGCTCCAGCTCCATCTCGCCGGTCCCCAGGGCGTCTCCGGCGCTCGCGAATGCCAACAGGCGGATCTTCATGTCCAAGATGCTATTGAAAAAAGGCGGCCCTGGGGCCGCCTTTCAGAGACAACGATGTTGTCATCGATCTCAGAACCGGTCGTCATCCCGACGGGGCGCGCCGGCGCCCGCGGGGGTCCGGACGGACTCCACGAACTTGTCGAGCTCCGATTCCGCGCGGACCTTCTCCCAGCCGTACCGCTCCTGGAGAGACCCCAAGAGCTTGTCGCGGTTGCCTTCCGCGCGGTCCCAGTCATCGTCGGTGAGCTTGCCCCAGAGGCGCTTGGCGTCGCCCTTGAGCTGCTTCCAACGTCCTTCGAAGATGTCCTCGGCCATGGTTTGCTCCTTCCAGTTGTTTTCAGTCGGCGGTCATACCGCGGCCGCTTGCCCAGGAACAAAGGCAAGATCCGGGCCAGGCGGCTGGACCCCTGCCCCCGTATAATCCCCCGCGTCCAAAGGAGGGGACGGAACCGCATGGCGATCCTGGAGAGCAAGGTCACCCGCAGCGAGGCGTTCGAGCGCCAGTCGGATCATTGGCGGCGGGAGGTGGAGCGCATTCAAGAGCAGGAGGAGAAGATCCGGCAGGGCGGCGGGTTGAAGGCCCAGGACAAGCAGCGCGCCCAGGGCAAGATGACGGCCCGCGAGCGCGTCGAAGCGCTGTGCGACCCCGGCGCCCCCTTCCTGGAGCTGGGCCTCTGGGTGGCGGACGGCTTCTACAAGGAATACGGCGGCGCGCCCGCGGCCGGCGTCGTCGTCGGCATCGGCCCGATCCATGGCCGCGACGTGGTGGTGGTCTCCAACGACGCCACGGTCAAGGCCGGCGCCTGGTTCCCGCTCACCTGCAAGAAGGTGCTGCGCGCCCAGGAGATCGCCCTCGAGAACCGCCTGCCCATCGTCTACCTGGTCGACTCGGCGGGCGTCTTCCTCCCCCTCCAGGACGAGATCTTCCCGGACAAGGAGCACTTCGGCCGCGCCTTCTACAACAACGCCCGGCTTTCGGCCGAGGGGATCTTCCAGATGGCGGCCATCATGGGCTCGTGCGTCGCCGGCGGGGCCTACCTGCCGATCATGAGCGACGAGTCGCACATCGTCGAAGGGACCGGCTCCATCTTCCTCGCCGGCTCGCACCTGGTGCAGGCGGCGATCGGCGAGAAGGTCGGCAACGAGGAGCTCGGCGGCGCCCTGGTGCAGTGCGACATCTCCGGCGTCGTCGACCACCGCCACCCGGACGACGCCTCCTGCCTGGAGAAGATCCGCAGCCAGTTCCGCCAGCTCGCCGCCGCCGAGGTCGCGCCGTTCGCCCGCCGCGAGCCGGTCGAGCCGCTCTACCCGGCCGAGGACCTCTACGGCCTGATCCCCATCGACCGTTCGCGCCCGTACGACGTCCACGAGGTGCTGGCGCGCCTGCTCGACGGCAGCGAGCTCGACGAATACAAGGCGAACTACGGCCAGACGCTGATCTGCGGCACCGGTTGGATCGGCGGCTGGGCGGTCGGCATCGTCGCCAACCAGCGCTCGATCGTGCCCAGGAAGACCGGCACCGGCGCCGGCGACAAGGAGCTGCAGATCGGCGGCGTCATCTACTCGGAGTCGGCGGACAAGGGGGCGCGCTTCGTCGAGCTGTGCAACCAGAAGAAGATCCCGCTGCTCTTCCTCCAGGACGTGACCGGCTTCATGGTGGGCAGCCGCGCCGAGCGCGGCGGCATCATCAAGGACGGCGCCAAGATGGTCAACGCGGTCGCCAACTCGACCGTGCCCAAGCTCACCCTGTTCACCGGCAACTCCTACGGCGCGGGCAACTACGCCATGTGCGGCAAGGCCTATGGCGCGCGGTTCCTCTACGCCTGGCCGTCGGCGTCGATCTCCGTGATGGGTGGCGATCAGGCGAGCAAGACGCTGCTGTCGATCCAGCTCAAGAACCGCGGCGAGGACGTCACGGAGGAGGAGAAGAAGAAGCTCCTGGACGAGATCAAGGCGCGCTACGCCGCCGCCCTGGACCCGCGCTACGCCGCCGCCCGCCTCTGGGTGGACGCGCTCATCGACCCGGCCGAGACGCGCGGCATCCTCGCCCGCTCGCTCGCCTGCGCGGCGATGAACCCCCACCTCCCGGAGTTCAGGACGGGGGTGTTGCAGACGTAGGCAGAGGCGGCTGGAGCGACCGCGTCGCGAAGCACCTCTCCAGACCGGCCAGCTCCGAGACCCGGCCGGTCTCGCCGTCGTGGCGCCAGCCGCTCCAGTCGACGCAGATCTTCGCGCCGCCGTCGTCCTGGACCTCCAGGATCCCGAACTGGCCGTCTCTCTTGCCGCCGCCGCGGTTGGGGAAGGTCCCGCTGCTGTAGGGGCCGCCCTTGACGGAACCCCCGCGGTCGAGGGCGGCGGAGTGCGTCAGCGGGAAGCCGGGGCCGCCGCCGGTGGCGTAGCCGCTGTGCGTACCGTCGTCCATCGCCACCATGTGGGCGTCGCCCGACACCATCACCAGCCGGTCGATGCCGTTGGCTTTCAGGAAATCGGCGATCTCGCGCCGCTCCGTGGCATAGCCGCCCCAGCGGTCGCTCCCCCGGGTCGGCGTCTCGATCCAGGGGGGCGTGCTCATCCAGACGACGAGCTGCCCGGCCTGCTGGGCGTTGCGCACCTCGTTCTGGAACCAGTCCTTCTGCTTCGCGCCCATCATGGTTTTTCCGGCCCTGTCCGGCAGGTCCGCGGGCGAGCGCTCCGAGCGCAGGTCGGTCAGGACGAAGCGGACGCGGCCGACGGTGAAGGCGTGGTAGATCGGGACGTCGCCGCTGCCCGAGGGGAGCGGGTAGTGCGGGACGTACTCCTGGTAGGTCAGGCGCACCGCCTTGCGGCCGGGGTTGGTACGGTCGGAGTTGTTGCCGCCGAAATCGTGGTCGTCCCAGACATAGGCGATAGGCACCTCTCGGTAGAGCCGCGATTGCCGCGGCGAGGCGAGCACCGCGTCGAAGGCCGCGCGGTAGGCGGACTGGCGGTCGACGCGGACGTTCTCGTAGTGGAAGTCGCCCATGTGAAGGAAGAACAGCGGCTCGCGCTCGCGGATCGTGTCGTAGACCGGGTGGTTGGAGCCGGTCTCGGCGCAGGAGCCGAGGGCGACCTTGAAGGAGAACGGGCCGTCGGCGAAGGTCCGGAACCGCCCCTGGCGGGACTTGTCCACCTTGCCGCCCACCTCGACGGCGTAGTGGTAGACGGTGTCCGGTTTGAGGTCCTTCACCGTGAAGGCGACCATGTTGCCCCTGGACGCCGAGGCGGCGCGGAACTCCGAGTAGATCGGCTCGGTCAGGTCCTCCCTGGGGCTGACCACCAGCCGCGCCCGCGCGCCCTCCTTGAAAAGCTTCGCCTTGACCGTCGCCGACCGGGGGGTCACCGCGCCCGACCAGGCGAACGAGACCGAGCCCGACTCAGCCGGGGGCGGCGCCTCGGCGGAACCGGGGACATTGCACCCGGAGGCGAGCAGGACGAGGAGCAGGAGGATAGAACGAGTGATCATGGGCGAGAGACCTCCGGAGCCCCCGAGGATACCTCACGCGGCACGAGGGAGGAGCGCGCGTGGTAGCATCCAAATCGATATGGCCAGCGTCCCCAAGAAGCTCGAAGTGGAAGCTCTTGAGCTGCCTGAGAAGTCTCGCGCAGAGCTGGCGAGGATACTCCTGCTGAGCCTGGACGAGCACGTAGACGAGGGGGATGAGCAGGTCTGGGCCGAGGAAGCGGAGCGACGCTACGAGGAGCTGCGGACGGGCAAAGCCTCTCCCATCCTCTCTGAGCAGGTCTTCCAAGAGGCGCGGGCCAGGCTTAGGTGATCCCAGCCCGTTGGCATTCCCTCGCGAGGCAGGAGCTCTTCGACGCTTCTGACTTTTACTTCGCGTATTGGCCGTTGCTCACCCAAAGAGGCGCCCTCGTTATTGGGTAAAGAGGACGTGAAAAAGGGGCCTCGCGGGCCCCTCGATGCATCTACAGCAACAGCAACTCCGCCTCTACGTCTTGACCGGGCTCGCCGTCGCCTGTCCTTCCGCGGCCGGCTTCTTGGCCAACTTCTTACGGCGGGTGATGCGGAACGGGCGGAAGCCGAACTTGATCAGCATCTCGCTGGTATAGCCGTACTTCCCCCGGAGGCTGGCCCCCAGGCGGGAGCGGAGACTCTCACCATCCCGCACCACCTCCCCCAGCTCCTTGCTGACCGACTGAAACTGGGACCTCAGGTCCTGCTGCAGGCTGTCGAGCGCTCTCGCTCTCCCTTGCAGCGACTCCAGAGTCGCCAGGTCGTCGACGATGTGCGGCATGTCGGCCACGTTCTCCTGTCCATTGGTGATGAGCACGGTCCACCGGCCCATCCGATCGGCAAAGGCTTGTCCTTTCGCGTCCATTGGCGCGTCTCTCCTGAAAAACGTACTGCGTTTGATTTCTGAGGCGGAGACGAACGCTCGTCCCCTCCGGATCCTGACGAGAAGGCCCCGCTTTCACTCGCGGAGGCCCCCGGTTGTGCCTCCGGAGCGAGCGTTGCCACCTCAAAATCGGTGGGGTTTTGCCGCCGAACCCCTCCGATTTCCAGAACGAACCGGTCCTTGCCGGCGGCGAACCCCACCGGTTCCGGAACGAAACCGGTCCGTTCCAAGGCAAAACCGGTCCGGTTCGATTCCCGAACCGGTCCTTGCGAACGCGGAATCGGTCCCATCCGGACGGCGAACCGGTCTCTTCCACGGCGGAACCGCACCGGTTCGGCTCCCGCAACGCCCGCTCCGTCTCCCGGATGAGCTCGTGCCAGAGCTGAATGGAGCGGGTCGGAAAACGATTCCCTGATCTTCTGTATCCGTTCATGGTTGGATCTCCTTCTGCACAGGGTTATACGCATTCGGCACACCTATGTCAATACGTGCGTTTTACGCGCATGACAGGTGAGGAATCCTCACCTCCGGGCGTGCGGCCCGGGATAGACTCGGGGCTCTTTCGGCACAGGAGGGAGCGGTGGGACAGCAGACCCGGCTGGAACGTTGGAGACTTCGCCTCGGCCATCCCAGGGCGCCAGTCTGGATCCTTGGCTTGGCGCTGCTGCTCACCTCCACGGCGCTCGGCGTGGGCCTGCAACTCGACGACTTCGTCCTGAAGGCGCTCCTGATCGGCGCCCCGGAGGTGCGGGTGGCGCCGTGGGACGCGTTCGCCTTCTTTCCGGAGGGCTCGCCGAGGCTTTCCGTCCAGAGGGAGTTGGGAGAGCTGCCCTGGTGGACGGCGCCGGACCTGCGGCTCGCGTTCTTCCGGCCCTTGTCGTCGCTCTCCCACTGGCTGGACTTCCAGCTCTGGCCGGACAGCCCGGTCCTGATGCACCTCCACAACCTGGCCTGGTTCGCGCTCCTGGTGTTCCTGGCGGGATGGATCTACCGCGGCGTTCTGGCCGAGGGCGACGAGCCCTGGGTGGCCGGGCTCGCCATGCTGCTGTTCGCCGTCGACGACGTACACGGTCAGGCCGCGGGCTGGATCTCGTCGCGCAATACTCTGCTGTCCGCGTGCTTCGGCTTCCTCGCCATCGCGCTCCATCATCGGTGGCGGCGGTGGCGGCGGGGTTGGCGTCCCGGCGTGGCATTGGCGCCGGCGGCTTTCCTGGTCGGGCTCTTCTGCGGCGAGGGGACGGTGGCGGCGCTGGGGTACCTCCTGGCCCACGCCCTCTTCCTAGATCCCGCGCCGGGGTGGCGGCGGCTGCGCGGACTCCTCCCTTACGGCCTCTGCCTGATCCTCTGGCGGGTGCTGTACGACGCGGGAGGGTTCGGGGTCGAGCGGTCGGGTTTCTATCTCGACCCTCTGCGCGAGACCGCGGCGTTCCTCCGCCTTCTGCCCGAGCGCCTCGGGCTCCTCTTCTTCACGCAGTGGGGGTTTCCGCCCACGGAATTCGTCACCGTGAGCGGTGGAGAGAGGAGCGGGCGGGTCCTGGCCATCGCGGGCTTCCTGCTCTTCGCCCTCCTCGCCTGGATGATGGGTCCGCTGCTGCGGCGCGACGCCCGGGCGCGGTTCTGGGCGCTGGGCTCGCTGCTCTCCATGGTGCCGATCGCCGGGACGCTCCCGGCCACCCGGCTCCTGCTCTTCACCGGCCTGGGCGCCATGGGCCTCCTGGCGCAGTGGCTCGCGGGCGTGCCTCGGCGACGGGCCTGCCGCGTAGCCGCGGCGGCCCTGGTGGCCATCCACCTCGTCCTGGCGCCGCTCGTCCTTCCCGTGATGACGTACGCCCTGGCGATCCCCGGCCAGGCGTCGTTGCGCGCCGCCGAGAGCCTGCCGCCGGACGCCGCGATCCAGGGCCGGGACGTCGTCATCGTCAACGCCCCGGACTTCCTCTTCTTCGCCGGCTACATCGCGCCGCTCCGCTATCTGGAGGACAGGCCCCGGCCGGCCCACCTGCGGGTCCTGGCGACGGGGCCGGTGCCGCTCGAAGTGAGCCGTCCCGATCCGCGGACGCTCCAGGTCGAGTCGGCGGCGGGCTTTCCCGCCGGCGTCGCCGACCCGGTCTATCGCGGCCCCACGGCGCCGCTGCGGCCGGGCGACTCGATCGACCTCCCCGGCATGAGGGTGGAGGTCCGCGAAGCAGGCGGGGACGGGCGCGTCCGGTCGGCGGTCTTCCGGTTCGCGGAGCCGCTCGAGAGGCTCGTCGTGCTACAGTGGCGGGACGGCGTCTACCGGCCCTTCCAGCCACCCCGGGTCGGGGAGAGGGTCACGTTGCCGCCGGCACGCCTGCCGTTTTGAAGCCTGAAGCACCACTCACCACAGTTCATCCAGGAGATTCACCATGAAGCGACTCATCTTTGCCGGACTCGTCTGCGCCGCGGCTTTCGGGGCCGTTGACGCTTCCGCCTCCAAGCCGAAGCCCTTCCCGCCGGAGTGCATCGCCGTGCTGTGCGCGCCTTGCCCGGAAGGTACCGAACCGGCTCCGCGTCCCAAGGATTGCTGCCGCTGTAAGTAAGGCGGCTCAGGGGCAGGCTCCTCCGGGCGCCTGCCCCGCCCTCGGCGGACCGTCACTTCTTCGGCGGCCACTCGTTGCCCTCGCGCTCTTCCGCCCCCCAGAGGCCGATCGGCTCCGGATCGGTGCCGCCGCCCTGGCTCTTGTCCGGCGGGACAGGCGCCTCCTTGAGGCTGTAGAAGATCCCCCGCATCCACCGCTCGGCCTGCTTGACCTCGAGCAGGAGGAGCAGCCCGTCATGGATGGAGCCCCTGTAGAAGCCGGTGTTTTTATCGTAGATCAGGTCCACCGGCTGATCCACCGCCTGATCGATCCGGTCTCCCGGGCTTTGGAATGGAAGCGTGATCTGGCTCAGCTGCCCATGGTCCGACCAGGCAGCCTTGAGGTCGGTGTCGACGTCGTCGCGGACCCTCCAGGACCTGGCGGCCGGTCCTTTCCAGCTTTGCTTCTTCAAGAACCACTTCTTGGCCATCTCGTCCTCCCTGTCCGAAAAGAGCGTTCAGCTCGGGACTGATGCGTAGGGGCGCGTTATCTCACCCGGAACGGGAACTCCGCGACCGGCACGGGCCTGCCGCCGGCGGGGAGCCCTTCGACGCGCAGCACGAAGTCGCCGGCCGCGAGCTGTGAGGAGTGGAGGCCGATCGCCAGGGTGTCGGCGGCGTCGGGCTCGAGGCCGGAGCCCTGCCAGCGGACGGCGCGGTCGGGACCCAGGAGCGTGGCGCGGTAGGCCGGGTACTCCGCGGCCGCCAGCTCCAGCGACAGGACGACCCAGCCGGGCTCTTTGGGGAGCGTGACGTTGCGCGGCGGCTCGCCCGCCCCTGGCCCGGACGACGCGGACCGCACCGGGCTCAAGGGGACGACCGGCAGGTTGACCTGGGGACGGCGGGCACGGTCGAGGTCTTCGGTGAGAGCTGCGCTGCGCCGCCTCTCCGCCTCCAGCTCCCCCTCGAGGTGTTGCCGCTCCCTGGCGAGCCGCTGGCGCTCGGCCTCGAGCTGTGCTGTCCGGTCTTTCGGAGCGGCTGGGGCGATCGGCTCCGCCGTGGGACGCCGCGCCAGCTCGGTGCGCATCGTCTGGAGCTCGCGGTCGCGTTGGCCGACCTCGCGCAGCAGCAGTCCCGAAGGCAGCAGCACCGCCGCCACCAGGGCCAGGCTGGCGAGCAGGGCCGCCTGGCGCGAGCGGCCGGCGCGGGCCAGCCA
>JBKKAU010000199.1:0-9826 GCA_046714475.1 Thermoanaerobaculia bacterium | reverse complement strand
CGACACCGCGGAGCTCAAGCGGCGGCTCGTCGCCGCTGTCACCTACGGCGGCGCCGAAGGGCCTGACGGCGCCCGCGTCGCCGAGGTGCGCGAGGTCCCGGCCATGCGCATGGGGACGCTCCCCGGCTTCGCGACCACGGTGGTCAAGTACACCTCCGACGTCCCCCGGCTCGGCGCCTGGGGGAAGCCCTACCTCCTGGGGCCGGGCACCATCCACGTCGCCCACACCACCGAGGAGCGCGTCGCCAAGGCCGAGCTGGTCGAAGCCGCGCGGCTCTACCGCGAGATGGTGCACCGCTTGCAGGCGGGAGCACGGCCAGCGCCCGAAGGCAGCGGAGAGAGGGCGCGATGAATCGCGCCCCTACAGAAAGGCTGAGATGAGCCAGAAGATCGAGGTCGGCATCCTGGGAGCCACCGGTACGGTGGGGCAGCGGTTCGTCCAACTGCTGGAAGACCACCCCTGGTTCCAGGTCGCCTGGGTGGCGGCGAGCGACCGCAGCGCCGGCAAACGCTATCGCGACGCCTGCTCCTGGCAGCTCGAAGGCGCGCCGCCGCAACGGATCGCCGACATGACGGTCGAGGAGTGCGTGCCCGGGCGCGCCCCGGGCCTGGTCTTCTCCTCCATGGCTTCGAACCTCGCCGGCGAGATCGAGCACGCCTTCGCCCAGGCCGGCCACACCATCGTCTCCAACTCCGGCCACTACCGCATGACGCCCGACGTACCGCTGCTGGTGCCGGAGATCAACCCCGACCACCTCGGGCTCCTCGAGCGCCAGCGCCGCGAGCGCGGCTGGGAGGGCGCCCTGGTCACCAACCCCAACTGCGCGGCGGTCGTGCTGGTGATGCCGCTCGCGCCGCTGCGGCGTTTCGGTCTCCGGCGCGTCCTGGTCACGACCTTCCAGGCGGTCTCCGGCGCCGGCTACCCCGGGGTCCCCTCCCTCGACGCCCTCGGCAACGTCATTCCTTATATAGGAGGCGAAGAGGAGAAGGTCGAGAGCGAGCCGCGGAAGATCCTCGGCGAGATCCGCGACGGCGAGATCCGGCCGCTGCCGATGACGGTCAGCGCCAACTGCCACCGCGTGCCGGCGATCGACGGCCATATGGTGGCGGTCAGCCTGGAGTTCGAGACCAAGCCGTCGCGCGAGGAGCTGACCGAGGCCTTGGCCGGGTTCCGCGGCCTGCCGCAGGAACGCGACCTGCCCTCCGCGCCGCGCCGGCCGATCCACCTCCTGGAGGCGCCGGACCGGCCACAGACGCGCAAGGACGCCAACCTCGAAGGCGGCATGGCGACCGCCGTCGGCCGGATCCGCGAGTGCCCGGTCCTGCACTGGAAGCTCGCGGCGCTCTCCCACAACGTGCTGCGCGGCGCCGCCGGTGCGGCCGTCCTGAACGCCGAGCTGATGAAGAGCGAGGGCCTGATCCGGTGATCGTCATGAAATTCGGTGGCAGCTCGGTCGACAGCGCGGCGTCGATCGGGCGGGTGGTGGAGATCGTGCGCCGCCATCTCGACCACAAGCCACTGGTCGTGGTCTCGGCCATGGGCAAGACGACGCGCAAGCTGCTCGAAAGCGCCGAAGCCGCGGCGGCGGGCGATCCGAAAGCCGCCCTCGCCGGCTTCGAGGAGCTGCGCGAGACGCACCGCCGCGAGGCCCATGGCGTCGTCTCCGAGGACTTGCGGCCTCGGCTCGACGCGGCGCTCGACGGCTGGTTCGCCGAGCTGCGGTCCCTCCTCAACGAGCTCGCCGCCACCCGGGCGCTCACGCCGCGCGCCGCCGACGCCGCCGCCAGTTTTGGCGAGCTGCTGGCGAGCCGCATCCTGTCCCTGGCCCTGGAGAGCCACGGCGTGGGCTCCCCCTGGATCGATTGCCGGCAGGTACTGGTGACCGACGCCGCCTTCACCCGCGCCCGGCCGCTCTACGGCCCGACCGAGGCCCGCCTGCGCCAGGCGGTCGAGCCCGCCGCCGGCCGCGGCGCCGTGCCGACCGTGCCGGTCGTGGGCGGCTACGTCGGCGCCACCCCCGAGGGGGTCACGACGACGCTCGGCAAGGAGGGGTCCGACTTCTCCGCCGCCATCTTCGGTGCCGCCCTGGGCGCCGAGGAGGTGCAGATCTGGACCGACGTCGACGGCATCATGACCGCCGACCCGCGGGTGGTGCCGGACGCGCGGCGCGTGCCGTCGCTCTCCTTCGCCGAGGCGCTGGAGCTCGCCTGCTCGGGGGCCAAGAAGCCCCACCCGGGGACGCTGGAGCCGGCGAGCCGGGCGGGCGTCCCGATCCGCATCCTCAACTCGACGCGTGACGGAGGCCCCGGCGACGGGACGCTGATCGGCCGCCGCGAGACGGACGGCCGGCCGCGCATCCAGTCGATCACCTGCCGCGCCAACGCCTGCAGCCTGCTGCTCCTGCCGCTCGGGCCGTGGAGCGGCGACGGGTTCCTGCCCCGCGCCCTGGAGGCGGCCCAGCGCTTCCGCCCCTCTCTCCTGACCTTGAGCACTGAGGCGCGGTCGGCCGAGCTCGCCCTGGACCGCGGCGACCGCCTGACCGAGATCCAGTCCGAGCTGCAGCGCATCGCCCGCGTCGACGTCGGACCGGGGACGGGCGTCGTCTCGGTGGTCTCCGAGGACCTGGCGACCCACCCGGAGCTGGCGGCAAGGGTCCTCGAGGCCGCGCGCCCCTGGAAGCCGCGGCTGGTGCTGGACGGCGTCGCCTGCGCCACGGTCCGCTGCCTGGTCGACGAGGCCGACCTCCACGAGGTCGTCGCGACCCTCCACGACCGGCTCGACCCCGATCTGGCAGGAAATCTGCCATGAGCCGCCTGGCCCTGATCGGTTACGGCAAGATGGGCCGGCTGATCGAGCAGCTCGCCCCGGAGCACGGCTTCGAGGTGGCGCTGCGGCTCGACGGGAAATCGAGCCCGGACGACTTCGAGCGCTGCCGCGGCGTCGACGTGGCGATCGACTTCTCGACCGCCGCGGCCGTGCCCGAGACCGTCGAGCGGCTGGCGCCGCTGGGCGTCCCGCTGGTCGTCGGCACCACCGGCTGGCACGAAGCGTTGCCGCGGGTACGCGAGACCGTCGAGCGGCACGGCGCCGGCTTGCTCCACGGCGCCAACTTCTCGGTCGGCGTCCAGGTCTTCTACCGCCTGGCCGAGGCCGCGGCGCGGCTGCTCGCCGGCGAGGCCGGCTACGACGCCTGGCTCTACGAGATCCACCATCGTCACAAGAAGGACGCCCCCTCGGGCACGGCGTTGCGTATCCTCAAGACCATGGAGGAGGCCGGCTACACCCGCAAGATCGACGTCGCCAGCAACCGCGCCGGCGCCGTGCCGGGCACCCATCAGATCGGCTTCGACTCCGAGGCTGATACCATCCTTCTCCAGCACAGCGCCCGCAGCCGTGCCGGTTTCGCCCGCGGCGCCCTCCGGGCGGCGCGCTGGATGATCGGCCGCCGTGGCTTTTACGAGTTCGGCGAGGTCTGGGAAGAGGTCGCCAGGCAGGAATCTTGAAAAGGATTCCGCCGTAATGTTTCGCCTGGAGAGAACTATGTTCCAAGGATGCGGTACAGCGATGGTCACCCCGTTCCGGCAGGACCTGTCCCTGGACGAGGACTGCCTGCGCCGGCTGGTGCGCCGCCAGGTCGAGGGGGGCATCCACTTCCTCGTGCCGTGCGGCACCACCGGCGAAAACCCCACCCTCACCCGCGAGGAGCACCTGCGCGTGGTGGAGATCACCCTGCAGGAGACCGCGGGCAAGGTGCCGGTGCTGGCGGGCGCGGGCGGGAACGACACGCGCGCCGTGGTCGAGATGGCGAAGCAGATCGAGGAGCTCGGCGCCGACGGCCTGCTCTGCGTCACTCCCTTCTACAACAAGCCGACGCCGGAAGGGCTGTTCGAGCACTACCGGGCGGTCTCCCGCGCCACGCGCCTGCCGATCATCGTCTACAACGTGCCGGGCCGCACCGCGGTCAACGTCGACCCGGCGACGCTCGCCCGCCTGGCCCAGATCGACCGGGTGGTCGGCGTCAAGGAGGCCTCCGGCAACATCTCGCAGATGGCGGCGATCTTCCAGGTGGTCCCCGACGACTTCCTGGTGCTGTCCGGGGACGACGCCATCACCCTGCCGCTGATCGCCCTCGGCGGCGCCGGGGTGATCTCGGTGGCCTCGAACGAGGTGCCGTTCGCCATGTCGCGGATGGTCTCCCACTGCCTGGAAGGGGACTTCCCGGCGGCCCTGGAGATGCACCGCCGGCTCCACCCCCTGATGGAGATCAACTTCGTCGAGTCCAACCCCGGCCCGGTCAAGGCCGCGCTCGCCATGATGGGGCAGCTCGAGGCGGTCTACCGGCTGCCGGTGGTCGAGCCCAGGCCCGACAGCCTGAAGAAGATCGAGAAGGTGCTGCTGGAGCTGGGGCTGGTCCCGGCCCGCGCCGGCGCGGAAGCGGCGCTTGCAAGCTGAGGCGTTGCGGCCCCTCCAGGCCGACGTCGAGCGGCTCTTCGCCGAGTCGCCGGCCGAGTACGCCGGCGAGCACTTCGACCTCTTCGAGCGCTTCAAGAGGGCGCTCGACTTCGGTGAAATCCGGGCCGCCGAGCCCGATGCGTCCACCGCGACCGGCTGGCGGGTCAACCCGTGGGTCAAGCAGGGCATCCTGCTCGGCTTCCGCATGGGCAGGATCGTCGACATGTCGGTCGAGGGGTCCGGCGGCAACCGGCTCCCGTTCTTCGACAAGTCGACCTATCCCCTCCGTCCCCTCGACCCGGCGGCCGGCGTGCGGATCGTTCCGGGGGGCTCCTCGATCCGCGACGGCTGTTACCTGGGCCAGGGCGTCATCTGCATGCCGCCGATGTACATCAACGCCGGCGCCTGGGTGGACGACGGCGCGCTGATCGACTCGCACGCCCTGGTGGGGAGCTGCGCGCAGGTGGGCAAGCGCGTGCACCTGTCGGCCGCGGCGCAGCTCGGCGGCGTCCTGGAGCCGGTCGGCGCGCTGCCGGTGATCGTCGAGGACGACGTGCTGGTGGGGGGCAACTGCGGCGTCTACGAGGGGACGGTGGTGAAGCGCCGCGCCGTGCTCGCCGCCGGCACCATCCTCACCCGCTCGACCCCGGTCTACGATCTGGTGAAGGAGACCGTCCACCGCGCCACCGACGATGTCCCGCTGGTGGTGCCGGAAGGCGCCGTGGTCGTCCCCGGCTCCCGCGCCGTGGCCCGCGGCGCCGGCAAGGACTGGGGCCTCTCCCTCTACACCCCCGTGATCGTCAAATACCGCGACGCCGGCACCGACGAGCGGGTGCAGCTCGAGGACTGGCTGCGGTAGGGGGCCGTTCAGATCGACCTGTAGATGTCGTGGGGTCCGATGTCCAGGACCACGTAGACCTTCCCCTCTTCATCATCCTCCAGACGCAGCAGAATCCTCCAGCCCCGGTTGACCCGGATAGACCAGCAACCGGAGGCCCCTTGAAGCTTTTCCAGACGGAGCGAAGGGCGGGGCGGCTCCTCAAGGAGCTTCTCCAGGGCATCCAGGGCTGCCTGCTGGAGGTCAGCGGGAAGCTTGAGAAGGGTTTTCTGGAAACTGCGCTCCCACCGGATGCGGATCATCCGGCGCTCAGACCGCTCACATAACGGCGCAGCTCTTCGGCGCTCTCGAAGATCGGGCCTGCTTCTTCGCCGCGGCGCGTCTCGGCCCGTAAGGCCATGAGGCGCCAACGTGTATCCCGGAGCGCCTCCAAGGCCTGGATCAGGGGCTCCGAGATCCCGTCCGTGTCACCATCCTTGTCCTCCGCCCATCGCAGCACGGGAGCGAAGAGGCGCTGGCTGCGGCGCTCCAGGGGGAGCAGATCCTCGATCAGGTCGTCGATGTTGTCCGGACCGCCGTTCGGCAGTTCCGCCGTGGCCGCCTCGAGGAGGCGGACACACCCATCCCTCAGGTCCTTTGCTCTCCGCAGGCAGGCCTCGGTCTCAATGGGAGACGAGGGGTCCACCGGGACAGCAACAGGCTCTTCGCTTCCGTACGCGGGAGCCGGCGGCTCGGCGACGTAGCCGTCCCCAGGTTCCCGAGGGAAGAAATCGCGGAGGTCAAGGATCACGCCCATGGCATGACTCTACACGATTTCATCCCCGTCGCGGTAGCCCGTAGCATCATCCGCCCTCCCCGATCTCCTTCATCCTCTCGACCGCGGAGTCCAGCGTTTCGACCGCCCGGGCGCTGCCTTCCCGGAGCTGGGATTCCAGACGCTCCAGCTCGGCGTCGACATCCCGCCAGCCCCGGCGGGCCTCCTCGCCGGCGTCGCGGAACGAGCGCGCCAGGCCCTCGCGCATCTCCGCCACGTCCTCCTGCACCTGGCGCAGGTTGCGCTCGGCCGCCACCTCGCCCCGGCGTTGCAGCAGACGGGCCCGGGCCTCCGCCAGGTCGGACTCCCTGTCGACCGCCTCTCCCGCCTCGCCTACCGGCGCGTGCAGGATGTCGTCCAGGTCGCCCCCGGTCCGCTGGTAGGCCTTCCACGACAGGAAGAGCGCGGCGAGCGCCACGAGCAGCGCCAGCCAGGCCACGCCCCCTCCGCCTCCACTCCGCTTCGATCCCCAGGCCATGCCCGAGCCTCCTTGCGGAGGATCTTACAGGCTCGGCGGTTGCAGAGGGGCTGGACCGAGGAGGTACGCCATGTCAGAGACCTGGGAGAGCATCCGCTGGGCTTTGGGAGTCGATACGCCGCCGCAGGACTTCAGTACCCTCCAGCTCTGCCTGCGGGCGACGCTGGTCTACCTCGCCGGCTGGGCGATCCTGCGCGCCGGGGGCAACCGCTTCCTCGGCCGGGAGACCGCCTTCGACATCGTCCTGGGGTTCGTGCTCGGCTCGGCCCTGAGCCGCGCCATCAACGGCTCCGGCGCCCTGTTCCAGACCATCGCCGCCTCCGCCCTGCTCGTCGGTCTGCATCAACTGCTGGCCCGGGCCACTTTCCGCTCCCACCGCTTCGGCGAGATCATGAAAGGCCGCCCCGAGACGCTGATCCGCGACGGCGAGATCCTCCCGGAGGGGTTGCGCAGGCACAGCATCAGCCCGGGCGATCTGGACGAAGCCCTGCGCCTCCACGCCCACGTCGACGACCCCGCCCAGGTCAAGGAGGCCCGCTTCGAGCGCAACGGCGACATCAGCATCGTGAAGAAAGAGGCAGAGAAAAAGGCGGGCGACAGAGGGCCGCGGATCGTCGAGGTCCGCGTCGAGAAGGGGGTGCAGACCGTTCGGATCGAGCTGTCCTGACCCCCTTCTTGAAAAACTGCGTCCCTTCCACTAAACTTTGGTCCCTGCCCTGGAAGATCGGGCTCCCCTACCTTTCCTGGGGACCCTGCCAGGGTGCCTCTATGCCAGCGGCGGGCAGGCTCGGTCTTTCGAGGCCGATGCCGCGGCATGAGCCGGGGATGTCTGACACGGAACAGTTGAAACAGCAGGAGGAGGCCATGGCCACCCAAGTCGAAGAACCACAGGCGGAAGTCAAGCAGTTCCAGGCCGAGACGAAACAGCTTCTCGACCTGATGATCCACTCTCTCTACTCCAACAAGGAGATCTTCCTCCGCGAGCTGATCTCCAACGCCTCCGACGCGCTCGACCGTCTGCGTTTCGAGGCGCTGACCCGGCCGGAGCTCCTGGAGGGGGACGAGAAGCTCGAGATCCGCATCGAGGCCGACCGCAAGAACCGGACGGTCACCCTCCACGACAACGGCATCGGCATGAGCCGGCAGGAGGTGATCGACAACATCGGCACGATCGCCAAGTCCGGCACCCGCGAGCTCGTCGACCGCCTCAAGGCGGGCGAAAGCAAGCAGACCATCGCCGAGCTGATCGGCCAGTTCGGCGTCGGCTTCTACTCCTCGTTCATGGCCGCCGACCGGGTCGAGCTGACGACGCGCCGGGCCGGCGAGACCGAGGCCACCCACTGGGAGTCGACCGGCGACGGCACCTACAGGATCGAGCCCACGGAGAAGGCCGGCCGCGGCACCTCGATCACGCTCCACCTGAAGCCCGAGGACCGCGACAACGGCATCGACGAGTTCTCCGACCGCTGGGTGATCAGCCGCATCGTGCGGCGCTACTCGGACTTCGTCGGCTACCCGATCGTCCTCAAGGCCGAGAAGGACCCCGAGATCGAGGACCTCGCCAAGGAGAAGGAGACCGGCGAGAAGCCCGACATGCCGCTGGAGGAGAAGGTCCTCAACTCCATGAAGCCGATCTGGACCCGGCCGCAGTCCGAGGTCAAGGAGGAGGAGTACAAGGACTTCTACCGCCACATCTCGCACGACTGGAGCGAGCCGCTCAAGGTCATCCACTACAAGGCCGAGGGCCGCATCGAGTACCAGTCGCTGCTGTTCATCCCCTCGCAGGCGCCGTACGACCTCTACTACGTCGCCTCCAAGGTCGGCCTCCAGCTCTACGTCAAGCGCGTCCAGATCATGGAACGCTGCGAGGACCTGCTGCCGCGCTACCTGCGGTTCATCCGCGGCGTCGTCGACTCGCCGGACCTGGCGCTCAACGTCTCGCGCGAGATGCTGCAGCAGGACCGCCACATCACCACGATCCGCAAGGGCCTGACCAAGAAGGTCCTCGACGTCCTCGGCGAGATGCGCGACAAGGAGCCCGAGACCTGGAAGACGTTCTGGTCCGAGTTCGGCCGCGCCATCAAGGAGGGGGTCAGCTCCGACTACGAGAACAAGGAGAAGCTGCTCGAGCTGCTGGTCTTCCACTCTTCGAACGACCCGGAGAAGCTCACCTCCCTGCGCGAGTACGTGTCGCGCATGAAGGAGGACCAGAAGGAGATCTTCTACCTGCCCGGCGAGTCGCGCGCCCAAGTCGAGAACTCCCCCCATCTCGAGGCGTTCAAGGAGAAAGGGATCGAGGTCCTCTACCTGATCGACACGGTCGACGAGCTGCTGACCCAGTCGCTCCACGAGTACGACGGCAAGCGGTTGAAGTCGGTCGGCAAGGGCACGGTCAACCTCGGCAACGAGGAGGAGAAGAAGCAGACCGAGGAGACGCTCAAGGCCAAGGAGGAGGAGCTGAAGACGCTGCTCGACGCCCTGCAGCAGAAGCTCGACACCTGGGTCAAGCAGGTGCGGCTGACCAACCGGCTCACCACCTCGCCGGTCTGCATGGTCGGCGCCGAGCACGACTACAGCCCGCAGCTTGAAAAACTCCTGCAGAAGGGCAAGGGCGGCGGCCCCAAGCAGCGCCGCATCCTCGAGCTCAACCCAAACCACGAGATCCTCACCCGGCTCAAGGACCGCTTCGAGAAGAACGCCGACGATCCGGTGATCGAGGACTACGCCCACCTGCTCTTCGGTTACGGCCTGATCGCCGAAGGCACGGAGCTCGAAGACCCGGTGCGCTTCAACCGCGCCGTGGCCGACCTGATGGCCCAGGGGCTCCAGTAGCCCTCTGAAGGGACAAAAAGGGCTTCAAGGACGACAAGGACTCAAAGTCCCCGTCCTTGGAGTCCTTGCTGTCCCTGCCGTCCTTCGTCCCAGGAAGGAGGCACCACTGTGAGGGTCCCGAACCGGCGCTCGCGCGAACGGAACTCGCGCAGGGCGTCCGCCAGATCGACGGCGCCGAAGTCGGGCCACATGCGGTCGGTGAAGACCAGCTCGGCGTAGGCGCACTCCCAGAGCAGGAAGTCCGAAAGCCGTTTCTCGCCGCCGGTGCGGATCAGCAGGTCGACGTCCGGGACCGGACCGCCGTCCTGGGGCTCGGCGAGCAGACGCGCGAAGGTCTCCCGCGAGGCCTCGGCGCCCGCGCAACCCAGGCGGCCGGCGGCGCGGAGGATCGAGTCGCGCGCCGAGTAGTCG
>JBKKAU010000198.1:0-4983 GCA_046714475.1 Thermoanaerobaculia bacterium | reverse complement strand
GCAGACCGCGCACGGCGCGACGCTTCGTTTCGCAGTCCCGCGCGAGGTCGGCGAACGGCTGAAGCAACTCGCACGCACCGAGAACGCCACGCTCTTCATGACCCTCCTGGCCGCGTTCAACGTCCTCCTGCATCGCTACAGCGGACAGGACGACATCCTCGTCGGCTCGCCGGTTGCGGGACGCAATCGCGCCGAGGTGGAGGGGTTGATCGGCTTCTTCGTCAACACCGTCGTGCTGCGCGGCGACCTCTCCGGCGACCCCACTTTCCTGGAGCTGCTGGCGCGCACCCGCGAGGTCACGCTGGGCGCCTTCGCCTACCAGGATCTCCCCTTCGAGAAGCTGGTCGAGAAGCTGCAGCCGCAACGCGATCTGAGCCGCGGGCCGCTGTTCCAGGTCCTGTTTGTCTTCCAGAACACCCGCCGGCCGCGGCTCTCGTTGCCCGGCGTCGAGGTGGAGCTGCGCGATCTCGACCCGGGTGCGACCAAGCTCGACCTGTCGCTGGCGGTCGAGGAGCGCGACGGCCGGCTCGCCGGCTGGGTGGAGCACAGCACCGAGCTGTTCGATCCTCCGACCGTGCTGCGTCTGGCCGAGCGGCTGGGGACGCTGCTCCAGGGGGCGGTGGCGGACCCCTGCCGGCGTCTCTCCGAGCTGCCGCTGCTCGGCGAGGCGGAGAGCCACCAGCTCCTGCTCGGCTGGAACGACACAGCCCGGGACTACGACGGTCCGCACCTCCTCCACGAGCGGATCGCGTCGCAGGTGGCGCGGACCCCGGAGGCCGTCGCGGCCGTATTCGAGGGGGAGCACCTGAGTTACGGCGAGCTCGGCCGCCGCGCCGGTCTCCTCGCCGGGCGCCTGCGGCATTTGGGAGTCGGGCCGGAGGTGCCGGTAGCGGTCTGCATGGAACGCTCGCTCGAGCTGGTGACCGCGCTGCTTGGCACGCTGACGGCGGGCGGCGCCTACGTGCCGCTCGACCCCGGGTACCCCGCCGAACGGCTGGCCTTCATGCGCGAGGACAGCCGGGCGCCGGTGCTCCTGTCGCAGGAGCGCTTGGCCGGGCTGCTGCCGACAGGCTCCTCCGTCCTCGTCGACGCGGACTGGCCGGCCGCGGGGGACCCACAGCCGCCCGAGCGGATGGCCGAAGAGGGTCTGGCCTACATCATCTACACCTCGGGCTCGACCGGCCGTCCCAAGGGGGCAATGAACAGCCACCGGGGGATCAGCAACCGGCTGCTTTGGATGCAGGAGCGCTACGGACTGACCGGCAAGGACCGGGTGCTTCAGAAGACTCCGTTCAGCTTCGACGTATCGGTTTGGGAATTCTTCTGGCCGCTGCTCACGGGCGCCTGCCTAGTCGTGGCGCGGCCCGAGGGGCACCGCGACCCCGCCTACCTGCACGACCTGATCGACCGAGAGGAGGTGACGACGCTGCACTTCGTCCCCTCCATGCTGCGGGTCTTCCTGGAGCAGGACGGGCTGGAGGGGGGCTGCGCCAGCCTGCGGCGGGTGATCTGCAGCGGCGAGGCGCTGCCGCCCGACCTCGTGACGCGGTCTTTCGCCCGGCTCGGGGTGGAGCTGCACAATCTCTATGGCCCCACCGAGGCGGCGGTCGAGGTCAGCGCCTGGCAATGCGCGCGCGGCGACGGTCTGCCAACGGGGACGGTGCCGATCGGCCGTCCCATCGCCAACCTGGCCCTGCGGGTGCTCGACCGCGGTCTGCGGCTGGCGCCGATCGGGGTGCCGGGGGAGCTGTACCTCGTGGGCGTGGGGGTCGGCCGCGGCTACCAGGGCCGGCCGGAGTTGACCGCCGAGCGTTTCGTGCCCGATCCGTTCGGCGCGCCAGGGACCCGCATGTACCGCACCGGCGACGCCGCGCGTCTGCTAGCCGGCGGCGCGGTCGAGTTCCTGGGCCGCCTCGACTTCCAGGTCAAGGTGCGCGGCTTCCGCATCGAGCTGGGCGAGATCGAGTCGGTCCTGGCGGCGCATCCCGGCCTGCGCGAGTCGGCGGTGGTAGCGCGCGAGGCCGCGCCCGGCGAGGTGTCGCTGGCCGCCTATCTGGTGGCGCGGAGCGAGACGCGGCCCGCCGCTGGCGAGCTGCGTTCGTTCCTCGGCGCCAGCCTGCCCGAGTACATGGTGCCCTCGACCTTTATCTACATGGACGCGATGCCACTCTCGCCGGCGGGCAAGCTGGACCGCAAGGCGCTGCCGCCGCCGAATGCCGCCCGGCCCGACCGGGAGCGTCCATACCTGGCGCCGCGGACGGCGACGGAGCAGGCGTTGGCCGGCATCTGGGCCGAGCTCCTGGGGGCCGCGAAGATCGGCGCCGAGGACGACTTCTTCGAGCTCGGCGGACACTCGCTCAAGGCGGTGCAGCTCGCTTCGCGTATTCGCGACACCATAGGAATTGAGATCCCGCTGCGAAGTCTGTTCGCGACCTCGAGATTGTCCGACCTCGCCCGCGACGTGGACAGCCGGAGCGGGCAGCGCAGGGAGCCGGTGAGGATCAAAGCGCTGCCGCGTGGCGCCGGCGGCGGCCTGGACGAGCTGCTCGCCCGGGCGCGGGGACTGGCTCACAAAAGTAGAAGGAGCATGGAATGAACGACGCAGTGACCAGTCCCGGCGGGCTTCTGCCGGACCAGCGTGAGAATTTCCGGCACCTCCTCCTGGAGGAGGGGGGCAGCTTCAACGTCTTCCCTCTCTCCTTCGCGCAGGAGCGCCTCTGGTTCCTGGAGCAGCTCGAGCCGGGGTCGCCGCTCTATCACATCCCGGCGGCGATCCGCGTCCGCGGCGAGCTGCGGCCGGACCTGCTCCAGCAGGCCCTGAACGGGGTCGCCGGGCGGCACGAGAGCCTGCGTACCGTCTTCCTCGCCGTGGACGGCCAGCCGGTGCAGGTGGTCGCCCCTGGTCTGGAGATCCCGCTGGAGGTCTTCGACCTGTCGGACCTCCCGGACGCTGAAGCCGAGGCGCTGCGCCGGGCGCGCGAGGAGGCGCGGCGGCCGTTCGATCTGGAGCGCGGCCCGCTGCTCCGCGTCGCCCTGCTGACGCTCGGCCCGGACGACGCCCTGCTGCTGCTGACGCTCCACCATATCGTCTCGGACGGCTGGTCCAACGGCATCCTGGTGCGCGAGGTCACGGCTGCCTACGAGGCGCTGCTCACCGGCTCGGAGGCCGAGCTCCCGGAGCTGCCGATCCAATACGCGGACTACGCCGTCTGGCAGCGGCAGTGGCTGGAGGGGGAGGTGCTGGAGGAGCAGCTCTCCTACTGGCGGCACCATCTCGCCGGTCTGCCTCTCCTGGAGCTGCCCATCGACCGGCCGCGGCCTGCCCGCCGCCGGCTGCGCGGCGGCCAGCGGGCGTTCACCCTCGGCCGCGACGTCACCGCCGGCCTCGAAGCGCTCGCCCGCCAGGAGGGGGTCACCCTTTTTGCCGTCCTGCTGGGGGCTTTCGGCGTGCTGCTCCACCGCTATACCGGGCAGGCCGACGTCGCCGTGGGCTCGCCGGTCGCCAACCGCAGCCGCGGCGAGATCGAGGGGTTGATCGGCTTCTTCGCCAACACCCTGGTGCTGCGCTCCGACCTGGGGGGCGACCCGACGTTCCGCCAGCTCCTCGGCCGGCTGCGCGAGACGCTGGTGGACGCCTACGCCCACCAGGACCTGCCGTTCGAGCGTCTGGTCGAAGAGCTGGAGCCGGAGCGGAGCCTGAGCCGCACGCCGCTGTTCCAGGTGATGCTCGTCCTGCAGAACGCCCCGCAGGCCGAGCTGCGCCTGCCCGGCGCCACCCTGACGCCGCTGCCGGTCGAGTCCGGGGCGGCGAAGTTCGATCTGACGTTGCGTCTCAACGAGTCGGCGGGGGAGCTCGCCGCCGTGCTCGAGTACGACGCCGACCTCTTCACGGAGGAGACCGCCGGGAGGATGGCGCGCCACTTCCAGACGCTCGCGGGGGAGGTCGCCCGCGACTCCGGCCGCCGGCTCTCGGACCTGCCCCTCCTGACTGGCGGAGAGGAGGCCGAGGTGCTCGCCGGCAGCCGGGGCGAGCCCTCGCCGTGGGAGCCGCGCTGCGTCCACGAGCTGTTCGAGGAGCAGGCCGCGCGGACGCCGGAGGCCCCGGCCGTGGCCTGCGAGAGTCTGAGCCTGACCTACGCCGAGCTGGAGGCGCGGGCGAACCGTCTGGCCCGCCACCTGCGGAAGATAGGGGTCGTGCCCGAGGACCGGGTGGGTCTCTGCCTCGACCGCTCGCTCGACGCGGTGGTGGCCCTCCTCGGCATCCTCAAGGCCGGAGGCGCCTACGTGCCACTCGACCCGGGTCTGCCGGCCGAGCGCCTGGCATTCCAGATCGACGACTCCGCGGCCCGCGTCCTCCTCACCCGCGCGCCGGTGGCGGTGCGGCTGCCGCGCCACGGCCTCCGGACCGTGCTGCTCGACGAGGAGAGCGAGGCCATCGCGGGCGAGAGCGGCGAGCCGCTGCCGGCCGCCGCGGCGCCGGACAACCTGGTCTACGTGATCTACACCTCGGGCTCCACCGGCCACCCCAAGGGGGTCGCCCTGGAGCACCGGCAGTTGCATCACTACATCTCGGCCGTGCTGCGCCGGCTCGACCTGCCGCCGGGCTCCTCCTGCGCCACGGTCTCGACGTTCGCCGCCGACCTCGGCAACACCAGCATCTACGCCGCGCTGTGCGGCGGCGGCTGTCTGCACGTGGTCGCGGAGGAGCGGGTCGCCGACGCCGCGGCGCTGGCCGAGCTGTTCGAGCGCCAGCCGGTGGACCTCCTGAAGATCGTGCCGTCGCACCTGGCTGCGCTGCTCGGCGGAGGGCAGCCGGAGCGCGTCCTGCCGCGCCGGCGGCTGGTGCTGGGGGGCGAGGCCGCGAGCTGGGCGCTGGTCGACCGGGTGCGCGAGCTCGCTCCCGGCTGCGCCGTCTTCAACCACTACGGCCCGACCGAGACCGCGGTGGGCGTCGCCGCCGGCCGGCTCGACCCGGCCCCGGAG
>JBKKAU010000197.1:0-7508 GCA_046714475.1 Thermoanaerobaculia bacterium | reverse complement strand
GCCGCGGCCGCCTCGCACCAGTCGAGCACCGCCGCCGCCTGCCCGCCGTCGACCGGCGGCGCCTCACCCGCCCGCAGGGCCGTGTAGAACGCCTGGATCGATCCCCGCATGCCCACGAAGTAGGGGTCCTGGCGGCGGCCGATCCCCAGGGTGTAGCGGCAGTACCGGGCGACGCCCAGGGCCGCGTCCCGGGCCAGGTACCGCGAGCGGCGGACGCCCGCCAGGAAGCTGTTCCAGAAGTCGAGCCAGGGGCTCTTCGCCTCGAAGGAGAAGAGGTTGTGGCCGCAATCGGCTTCGGCCGAGCCGTCGGTGCCGATCACCTGCAGGGTCCAGCGCGGGAAGCTCTGGCCGAAGGCGAGGTAGACCTCGGCCGTGCCGCGCTCGCCGCGGGCCGCGACCAGCCAGCGGTCGTGGAAGAGCTGTCCCGGGTGGAGCTCGCGGGTGCCGAGGATCGTCGTCGACGCCGAGACGACGCGGCCGAGGAGCGCGTAGACCTGGCTGAACGGGTGCGGCGCCTGCTCGAAGATGATGTTGCGCGGCGAGCGGAACATCCAGTGCGAGAAATCGCCCGACTCCAACTGCGAGAGCGGCACGCTCCAGCAGAGCTGGACGTGCTCGACGCGGCCGATCCGGCCGGCCCGCACGTGCTCCAGCAGGCGCGTGAAGGCGGGATGGTGGAGCTGGTTGTGGTTGACCCCCAGGGGGAGGCCGAGGTCGCGGGCCAGCCGCTCGAGCTCGCGCGCCTCGGCGGCGGCGGGAGCCAGGGGCTTCTCCACCAGGACCCCGATGCCGAGCTCGAGCAGGGCGCGGGCGACCGGGACGTGCAGGTCCGGAGGGACCAGGACGTGCGCCGCGTCGATGCCGAGGCCGGCGAGCTCCTCGACGGTCCGCGCGGCGTGAGGGATGCTCCAGGTCCGGGCCGTGGCCTCGGCGCGGACGGGATCGGGGTCGCAGACCGCCACCACCTCCACCTCCGGCATCCCGGCCAGGACCTCCAGGTGGGTCTTCGACACGTACCCGGCCCCGACGACGGCGACGCGCGTCCGCCGGCCTGAGAGAGGCAACGCCTCCGGGACATCCGGCCGCGGGGCCGCGATGGACGAACGCACCAGGTTGATCACCCGCTCATCTCTTTCCCGACCTCCCCTTCTGCTTCGGACACCCCGGGGAGAGATGCACGTTCCGTTCCATACTTCAGTGGCTGTTAAATAAAAAAAGGCGGCCGGAACACGCCGGCCGCCAGTCCCTCCTCCGGGAGAATCGGAAGTCTAGAAGGTGTTCACGTTGACCGAAGCACTGGCGGAGGTACCGCCGGTGTTGGTGGCCACGACACGGAGCGTGAACGTGGCGCCGGCCTTGAGGATGGCGCGTGTGGCGGTGGTGTCGGCCGCGGTTCCGCTGACGTGCAGCCAGGCGCCGTCGACCAGCTTCTCGATCACAAACCGGGTCTCGTTGTTGGAATTATCCTGCCAGTTGAGCTGGACGTAGCCGCCGCCGGCCCAACTCGCGTTGAGCGCGCTGGGCGCCACCGGCTTGTCGGTGCTCGGCGTCGTCACGGCCGCGGTGTTGCTGTAGGCCGAGTAGCCGATCGAGTTGGCGGCGCGCACCCGGAAGGTGTACGAGGTGCCGGCCTTGAGCCCGGTGACCCGGGCGCCGGTCGAGTTGGCGCCCACGACCGCGATCTCGACGTAGAGGCCGTTGATCAGCCGCTCGACGCGGAAGCTGGCCTCGTTGGCCGAGTTGTCGCGCCAGTTGAGCTGGACCTCGGTCCTGGAGAGTCCCTGCGCCCGCAGCTCGGTGGGCGCCGCCGGAGCGGTGGAGCCGGTCGGCTGGCGTGGGGTGGTGGCGCTCGCCGTGTTGCTGTAGGCCGAGAACCCGGCGGCGTTGAAGGCGCGGACCCGGAAGGTGTAGGTGCCGCCCGCCATGAGGCCGGTGATCTGGAGGCTCGTCGTGTTGGCGGCCACGGTGCGGATCTCCTGGTAGGCGCGCCGTTCATTGAGCGCTTCGATCCGGAAACCGTCCTCGTTGTCGGCGTTGTCGGTCCAGGAGAGCTGGATCTCGGTGCCCGAGACCGCCTGTGCCTGGAAGCCTGACGGCGCCGCGGGCGGAGTGGGAACGGTCGTCGGGCGCGGCGTGGTGGTGGTCGCCGCGTTGCTGGCGCCCGAGAGCCCGGCGGCGTTGGCGGCGCGGACCCGGAAGGTGTAGGTGCCGCCCGCGATGAGGCCGGTGACCCGGGCGCCGGTCGCGTTGGCGCCCACGACCTGGATCTCCTGGTAGGTGCTCAGCTGGTTGAGCGCTTCGACCCGGAAGCTCTCCTCGTTGTTGGAGTTGTCGGCCCAGTTGAGCTGGACCTCGGTGCCCGAGACCGCCTGCGCCTGGAGACCCGACGGCGCCACGGGCACGGCGGGGGGCGGCGGCGGCGTGGAGCCGCTGCCCGCCAGGCGCGCGACCGCCGAGTGGAGGCGGGTCAGGTACTGGCCCTGGAGCTTGCCGAGCGGCGCCCTCTCGTTGGCCGCGGCGGTCAGCGCGAACTGCACCATCTCGCGGCCCTTCTGGAGCAGCGAGGCGTCGCCGCTCTGCTCGCCGACCCGCACGAAGAGGGCGGTGACGCTGGTCTTCTCGGGCGAGAAGATCGGCCGGTCGAAAGGGGCCACCGAGGTCAGCGCGCCGCCGAGGCGGGAGGTCGCGTAGGTGTATTCCAGGCTCTTCGGCCAGTCGCCGTTGACCGTGCCGTCGCCCATGACCGTCGGCTCGATGTCCCGCAGGGTGCGGGCCGTGGCGGCGATGATCCGGCTCGGCGGCAGCGCCGGGATGCCGATCGGCGCGTCGCCCGTGTCGCGCTGCAGCCGGAAGAGGATATTGGCGTCGTAGAAGCCGTTCATCCACATCGGCCCGGCATGATAGGTCCCCGGGACCACGGCGCGGTCGCCCAGGAAGCCGTAGGCCACGCCGTCCCTGACCGCCTCGACATAGTGCTGGGTGGCGGCGCGGGCCATGCCGCCGCGGTAGTCGTCGAGGAAGCTGCCGTCGTCGCTGGCGAGCCCGATGAAGCGGAAGGCGTTGTGCCACTGCGACGAGACGCGGCCGGTGAAGTTCTGCGACGGATTGGCCTGCGGCGCGTCCGCCGCGCAGGCGGCGCCGCCGGAGTTGCGCGAGGAGCAGAGGAGACGCCGCATGCTGCCGCCGCCGCGCCGGACCGTGTCGACCACCGTCTCGTCGCCGGTCAGCCAGTAATAGAGGAAGAGGTTGTCCCAGTAGGCGTGGGAGCTGTTGAAGTCGGCGCGGTAGCCGCCATAGCCGGCGGGAGCCTGACCGCAGTAGGACCAGTTGTCGTTCGGCCCGCACTGCATGATCTGCGTGTGCAGCATCCGCAGCGCCGCCGGGACGGACAGGTCGTCCAGCCACTCGACCTCGCCGGTGCGCATGGCCCAGATCGGCGCCGTCGCCGCCGTGTTGTGGTAGTCGGTCCAGTTGCCGCACCAGAAGGTGTTGTCCCAGGTCTCGCCAGGCGTCGGATCGCTGCTCGTGCAGTCGACCTCGCCGGGCCCGTCGTCCTTGCCCCAGTAGCGCGGATAGACGCCGTAGGTCATCAGGCCGGAGATACCGAGTTGGTCGATCTTCTGGGTGGTGCGGTCGAGCACCGACGGGATCAGCGTGTCGTAGGCGGCGAGGTCGGCCGGCAGCGGCCCGACGGGGAACTCCTCGACCGCGTCCGAGGCGGCGAACCAGGCCGCCTGCGGCCAGGCGCGCAGCGGCCGGTTGAGCGGCGCCCAGACCTCCCGGTCAAGGGTGGCGCGCGAGGGGCCGGACGGCAGCGCCGAGACCGCGAGCGTCGCGAAGAGCCCCTGGTGGTGCGCCACCCAGGCCTTGCCGTCGGCGACGTCGATCGCGAAGTTGCCGTCGGCCAGCAGGCGCAGCGCCTGCGGCTCGTAGCGGTCCATTCGGGTCAGGGCGATCGCGACCGCGCCGTTCGGGCCGCTCGCCGCGAGCACGCCGCCTGTGGCCCTGGCGCCGCTCGACGCCGCGGCGCCGACGTTGACTTCATAGCGCAGCGGCTGCGTGCGGGCGCCGCGCAGGGTCTGGCGGACCGCCGCCGTCTGCCCGGAGGAGACGCTGCCGGTCACCGCCGCGATGTCGAAGTCGCCCACCGCGGTCACCGCCCGGGCGCCGCCCCCCAGCTCGACGGCCAGGGTGTCGCGCAGCTGCTCGAAGAGGACGCCGTTGGGGGCGCCGGCCGTAGTCACGATGCAACCGTTGCAGGCGAGGTTGCCCTCCCAGTTGGCCGCCTGGCGGACCACGGCGGTGGGGGAGCCGGCGGTGAAGACATAGCGGCGGAACGAGCCGATCCCGCCGTTGCCGACCGGCGCGATGTCATAGGCGCCTTCGACCACCACGATGGCGGTCAGCGGGCCGGCGTGCTCGATCCTGATTCTGCGGGTGGTGGAGTGGCCGCCCGAGGCGCCGTTGACGCGCGCCGTCATGGCGCCGCCGCCGATCACGCGGGAGCCGTTGTCGAGCACCACCTCGTCGAACAGCGCCCCCGCGCCCGAGCCGAGCCGGAAGACGGCGGCGCCGGTGTCCACGGTCACCATGTTGCCGCTCTGGGTCAGCGTCAGCGGCCGGGCGGGCGCCGGGTTGGCGACCGAGCCGTTGGTGACGACCCGGTAGGTGGTGGTGGCGCGCGGCCCGACCGACGCCGGGAAGGTCACCAGCAGCCACTGGATCGGGGCGTTGGCGTCGTTCTTGGGGGCGTTCCAGCGCGCCGTGACCTCGAACTCGGCGGGCACCGGCGTGCCGCCGGCGTCGACGAGGGCGAGAGACGCGGTGCCGCGCAGGTTGAGGCTGCGCGGCATCGGCACGCCCGAGCGGATCACCTCGCCGTCGCGGGCGATGCCGGCCGTCTCACGGACGGTGAGGACCAGGGACGACGGGACCTGGGGGTTATAGGCCGCGCTGACGCCGAAGGGAGCCGCGAAGCACGCGATCAGGAAGAGGACGGTGGGAAGGAGGAACTGACGCGGGCATCCCTTTACGCTCATATGCAGCCTCTATGGGGTTACGGTCCATCCCACAACCACGCACCCGGTTGTTGTTTCCTCGCGCTCGACACGGTATGGACTGCCTGTCGAGCGTGGGTGACGGCCGGCTACGGAGTCGGCCTGTCGGCTCGTTGGTGTGGCGAAACAGTCACCACTTCCTGGGTTGTAATGAAGCGGACCTTACAGGGCAGAAACTCCAATGTCAACGTATTTTGGCGAGAAAATTTTCAATCACCGGGGCTATGCACAGGTGTGGCAGATGCGGTTCAGAAGATTGCGAACAGAGTGGGCAGACACCCATAAGTTCAATAGCATCAGAGATGTTATGGGCGCGAGACATAGCGGTTCTGCTCACGGATTGAGCGGTTCTGCTCGTTTCGTGAGCAGTCTCAAGGATCGTGCGGACTGTGAAATTATTGCAACGGAGCTCCGTTTGCAGATCCGGAGACTTAGGGAGGCGGGGGGCGGAGGGAGGGGGTAGGAAGAATGGATGTGAGTGCCTCCCCTTGACAGCCCTCACGACAGATCTCTACACTGCTGGCAGTCCTCGGCGTCGAGTGCTAACAGCGCGCGGGGGACTCAACTCTCAATCCAGTGGAACGCAGCCAAGGAGGTGGAGCCGTGAATATCCGTCCGTTGCACGATCGGGTTCTGGTCAAGCGGATCGAAACACAGGAGCAGGTGCGGGGTGGGATCATCATTCCCGACACCGCCAAGGAGAAGCCGCAGGAGGCCGAGGTGATTGCCGTCGGCCCGGGCAAGCTGTCGGATGACGGGAAGCGGGCGCCCATGGACGTCAAGGAAGGGGACCGCATCTTCATCGGCAAGTATTCGGGCAGCGAGATCAAGATCGAGGAAAACGACTACGTGATCCTGCGCGAGGACGAGATCCTGGCGGTCATCAACCGCAACGGGAATCAGTGATCGCGGTCCGTCCGCGGAACGCGACCTTTCTTCTCCACGAGAGCAGAGATCCCAAGACCTAGAGATATCAGGAGGCAGAGAAGACCATGGCCAAGCAGATCATCTACTCCGGGGACGCGCGCGCCGCGATCCTGCGGGGCGTCAACAAACTTGCCGACGCGGTCAAGGTGACCCTCGGTCCCAAGGGCCGCAACGTCGTCATCGAGAAGAAGTTCGGCTCGCCGACGATCACCAAGGACGGCGTGACCGTCGCCAAGGAGATCGAGCTCTCCGACCCGCTCGAGAACATGGGCGCGCAGATGGTGCGCGAGGTCGCCTCGAAGACCTCGGACGTGGCCGGTGACGGCACCACCACCGCGACCGTGCTCGCCCAGGCGATCTATCGCGAGGGCTCCAAGAACGTCACCGCCGGCGCCAACCCGATGGAGCTCAAGCGGGGCATCGACCTGGCGGTCCGCGCCGCCGTCGAGGAGATCGACAAGCTGTCCAAGCCGGTCGAGGGCAAGGACATCGCCCACGTCGGCACCATCTCGGCCAACAACGACGAGGAGATCGGCCGCATCATCTCCGAGGCGATGGAGAAGGTCGGCAAGGACGGCGTCATCACCGTCGAGGAGGCGCGCGGCCTGGAGACCACCCTGGAGGTGGTCGAGGGCATGCAGTTCGACCGCGGCTACCTGTCCCCCTACTTCGTCACCGACGCCGAGCGCATGGAGACGGTCCTCGAGAACGCCAAGATCCTCCTCCACGAGAAGAAGATCAGCTCGATGAAGGATCTCCTGCCGACGCTGGAGCAGGTGGCCAAGCAGGGCCGTCCGCTCCTCATCATCGCCGAGGACGTCGAGGGCGAGGCGCTGGCCACCCTGGTGGTCAACAAGCTGCGCGGCACGCTGCACGTGGCCGCGGTCAAGGCGCCGGGCTTCGGCGACCGCCGCAAGGCCATGCTGGAGGACATCGCCACCCTGACCGGCGGCAAGGTCATCACCGAGGACCTCGGCATCAAGCTCGAGAACGTCCGCTGGGAGGACCTCGGCGACGCCAAGAAGGTCGTGCTGACCAAGGACGACACCACCATCGTGACCGACTCGGACGACACCAATCGCCGTGAGACGATCGCGGGCCGCGTCAAGCAGATCCGCAACCAGGTCGAGGAGACGACCTCCGACTATGACCGCGAGAAGCTCCAGGAGCGCCTCGCCAAGCTCGTGGGCGGCGTCGCCGTGATCAAGGTGGGAGCCGCGACCGAGACCGAGATGAAGGAGAAGAAGGCCCGCGTCGAGGACGCCATGCACGCCACCAAGGCGGCCGTCGAGGAGGGCATCGTCCCCGGCGGCGGCGTGGCCCTGCTGCGGGCCATCAAGGCCGTCGAGGCCGTCAAGGCCGAGGGCGACGTCCAGGTGGGCGTCAACATCGTCCGCCGCGCGCTCGAGGAGCCGGCCCGCCAGATCGCCATCAACGCCGGCGAGGAGGGCTCGGTGATCGTCAAGCAGCTCCTGTCCACCAACGGCAACAGCGGCTACAACGCGGCCACCGGCAAGTTCGAGG
>JBKKAU010000196.1:0-2424 GCA_046714475.1 Thermoanaerobaculia bacterium | reverse complement strand
GCGCGCAGCTCGGCGGACGAGGGCGCTTCCCCGCGCGGCACCACGTAGGCGACCAGGCGCGGCCCCTCCAGCCCGGCGCCGTCCTCGCGCACCATGGCGGCCGCCTCCGCCACCGCCGGATGCGCGGCGAGACAGCTTTCGACTTCGCCCAGCTCGATGCGCACGCCGCGCAGCTTCACCTGATCGTCGGCCCGCCCCAGGAACTCCAGCGTCCCGTCCACCTCCCACCGCGCCAGGTCGCCGGTGCGGTACATCCGGCCGCCCGGCTCGGGCGCGAGAGGATCGGGCAGGAAGCGCTCGGCGGTGAGGTCGGGCCGGCCCAGGTAGCCCCGGCCGACGCCCTCGCCGGCGGCGTACAGCTCGCCCGTCAGGCCGGCAGGGACGGGGTGGAGACGATCGTCCAGCAGGTGGACCCGCAGGTTGGCGAGGGGACGTCCGATGGGCACGGTGGGCCGCGGGTCGCCGCGCCGGCAGGGCCAGAAGGTCACGTCGATGGCGCACTCGGTGGGGCCGTAGAGGTTGCAGAGGTCCGCGGCGAGACGGGTCAAGGCGCGGTCGCGCAGGGCCGGCGCCAGCGCCTCGCCGCCGCAGAAGAGATGGGCGAGCCCGCCGCAGCCGGCGCTCTCCGCGGCGTCGAGGAACGCCCCGAGCAGAGAGGGGACGAGCTGCAGCACGGTGACGCCCCGCTCCGCGACCGTCCGCGCCAGGTAGGCCGGGTCCTGGTGCCCGCCCGGCCGCGCCAGCACCAGCCGTCCCCCGGTCATCAACGGCAGGAACAGCTCCCAGATCGAGGCGTCGAAACCGAACGGCGTCTTCTGCAGCACCGCGTCGCCTTCCCCGGCCGGAAAGGCGGACCGCATCCAGAGCAGGCGGTTGGCGATCGCCCGGTGCGGGACCATGACGCCCTTGGGACGGCCGGTGGAGCCCGACGTGTAGAGGACGTAGGCGAGCTGGTCCGGACCGGCGGCGGCATCCGCGGCGAGCGCGGCGAGCGCGGCGAGCGGCGGCACGGTCTCCACGTCTTCAGAGAGGTCGAGGACCGTCATGCCCGGCCGGGCCAATCCCGCGGGGGCGCCGGGCCCGGTCACCAGGACGGCGGGCCGCGCGTCTTCGAGGACGTAGGTCAGCCGATCCAGCGGATACGAAGGATCGAGAGGCACGTAGGCCCCGCCGGCCTTCCAGACGCCGAGGAGGGCCACCGGCAGCTCCGGCGACCGGTCGAGGCAGACCGCCACCCGCACCTCGGGACCGACCCCCAGGCGCCGCAGCCGGCGGGCCAGGGCTCCGGCGCGCTGCTCCAGCCCGGCGTAGGTCAGCCGCCGGTCTTCGAGCTCCACCGCCGTATGGGAAGGCGTGCGCGCGGCCTGCGCCGCCACCAGGCGGTGGACGAGCTTCTCCGCCCCGAGGTCCTGGGCCGTGCCGTTCCAGGCGGCCAGGAGCCGCCGCTCGGCGGGCGCCAGGATCTCCAGCTCTTCGACCAGGCAGGCGGGGTCCGCGCCGGCGGCGGCCAGCAACGCCTCCAGGCGCCCGGCGAGCAGCTCCGCCGCCGCGGCCGGCAGGCGGGAGGCGTCGAAAAGCAGCTCCAGGCCGCCGGCCTCCTCGGCGATGAGCCGGGCCAGGGAAGGCTCGGCCACGAGGTCGCGCCGGATGGCCGTAAAGACCGTGCCCCCGGCGGCATGGCGGCGCGGCGCCTCGCGCGCCTCGAAGGCGTAGGGAAGGGCCTCCCCCGCCGGGACGAAGAACTCCTGCCACTCGGCATGCTCGGTCTCCAGGCGGTGCAGGCGGGCGGCGAGGTCGCGCAGCCGGAGGCCCTTCTCCCAACGCACCACGACCGGCAGGTCGCGCGCGAAGGGTCCCAGGGACTCCCGCAGGTCTTCGAGCTTGCGGCCGGAGAAGGTCACCGCCACCGCCAGGGCCTCGGGCCGGCCGCCGAGACGCCAGAGCAGGGCCTGCCAGGCCGCCAGGAGCACGGCCCGGGACGGGACGCCCCAGGCCGCGGCAAGCCGGCCGACCGCGTCCTGTGAGAGCTCTACGGCGACCCTCCGCAACGCCGCGGCCTCTCCGCGTTGCGTCCAGGGCAGGTCGGGCGAGGCGGGCAGGGCCGGCTGCCGGCTCCAGTAGTCCCGCCCCTGCCGGGTCTCCTTGGACTCCAGCAGCTCGTGCTGCCACTCCGCCAGATCGACGTACTGGAGCGGTTCCTCGCCGGTCCTCCCGGCGTAGCAGCGCGCGATCTCTCCCGCCAGGTTGTCGAGCCCGGCGGCGTCGGCGAGCAGGGCGGGCAGGGCCAGGAGCAAGGCGTGACGGCCGGGAGCGAGCGGCGCCAGGGTCCAGCGCAGGAGCGGCGCCGCCGCGAGGTCGAACGGCGCTTCCAGCTCAGCCTCCGCGGCGGGCGGCGGGGCCGGCCGGCCGGAGACCACCTGGAGC
>JBKKAU010000195.1:0-1253 GCA_046714475.1 Thermoanaerobaculia bacterium | reverse complement strand
CTGGCCCGGGGGTATCTGGGGCGGCCGGAGCGGACCGCCGAGCGCTTCGTGCCCGACCCCGGCGGCGCTGGAGGCCGGCTGTACCGGACTGGGGACCTGGCGCGCTGGCGGGCGGACGGCGCCGTCGAGTTCCTGGGACGGCTCGACCGGCAGGTGAAGATCCGCGGCTTCCGGGTCGAGCCCGGCGAGGTGGAGGCGGAGCTGACGGCCCTTCCGGAGGTGGCCGCCGCGGCGGTCGTCCCCCGCGAAGATCTCCCCGGCGGCCGGGGCCTCGTGGCCTTCGTGGTGCTCCGCGGACCGGAGGACGCCGTCGCGGCCCTGCGCGCCCGGCTCAAGGCGCGCCTCCCCGAGCCGCTGGTGCCGGCGCTGTTCGTCCCCCTGCCGGAGCTGCCGCTGAACGCCAACGGCAAGCTGGACCGGCGGGCGCTGTCGCGGCGCGAGCTCGGCCCGGTGGCCGCCGGACAGACCGCGCCGCGCACGCCGACCGAGGAGGTCCTGGCGGCGCTATGGTTGCAGGCCCTGGGGCGCGAGACGGTCGGCGTGGAGGACGATTTCTTCGCCCTCGGCGGCCACTCCCTCCTGGCTGTGCGGCTGGCCGCGCGGGTGCGCGAGGCCTTCGGCGTCGAGCTGCCGCTGGCGCGACTCTTCGAGCTCCCCACCATCGCCGGTCTGGCCCGGGAGATCGACGCCGCGGCGCGCGCCGAAGCCACGACCGAGCCGATCCGCCCCGTCCCCCGCGGGCCGGCGACCGCGCTCCCCCTCTCCTTCGCCCAGGAGCGCCTGTGGGTGCTCGACCGCCTGCAGGGACCGTCGGCGGTCTACAACGTCCCCCTGCTCGTCCACCTGCGCGGCGCCTTGAGGGTCGCGGACCTGGCGGCGGCGTTCGGCGCAATCGTGCGCCGCCACGAGACGTTGCGCACCACCTTCTCTGATCATGACGGCGAGCCGGTCCAGACCGTGGCCGAGCCGCCGCGCGAGTGGCCCCTCCCCCTTGTAGACCTCGAAGGGCGGGAGCCCGAGGCGCTCGCGCTGGCCGGCGCCGAAGCCCGGCGCCCCTTCGACCTCGCCGCCGGGCCGGTCCTGCGCACGCTCCTGCTCCGTCTCGCGCCCGAGGAGCACCTCCTCCTCGTCAATGTCCACCACATCGCCGGGGACGGCTGGTCCATGGGCCTGCTGGTGCGCGAGCTGCGGGAGCTCTACGGCGGTGAGCCCGCGCTGCTCCCCGGCCTGCCGGTGCAGTACGCCGACTTCGC
>JBKKAU010000194.1:0-6296 GCA_046714475.1 Thermoanaerobaculia bacterium | reverse complement strand
CCACCGGGATCTACTGCCGGCCGTCGTGCCCCTCGCGCCGGCCGGCGCGGCAGAACGTCTCGTTCTTCGCCGCGCCGGACGAGGCGGAGCGGTCCGGCTACCGTCCCTGCCGGCGATGCCGGCCGCGGAGTGGCGGGCCGGCGGACGCGGTGCGGGCGGTCGAGCGGGCCTGCGGCTGGATCGAGGCGCACCTCGACGAGCCGGTGACCCTGGAGGCGCTCGGCAACGAGGTCGGTCTGAGCCCCTGGCACCTGCAGCGGACGTTCAAGCGCCTGACCGGGATGTCTCCGGGCGAGTACGCGCGGGCGCGGCGGCTCGACCGGTTGAAGGGCCGCCTGCGCCAGGGGGACGACGTCACGACCGCCACCTATGAAGCGGGCTACGGCTCCGGCAGCCGGGTCTACGAGCAGGCGGACGCACGTCTGGGCATGACCCCCGCCACCTATCGCAAGGGAGGTCCGGGGGTGAGCATCCGCTACGCCACCGCCGCCTCGCCGCTCGGCCGGCTGCTGGTCGCCGTCACCGGGCGCGGCGTCTGCGCCGTGACGCTCGGCGATACGGACGAGGCGCTCGCAGCCGCCCTGCGGCGCGAGTACCCGGAGGCCGGGATCGAGCGGGCCGAGCCCGGCGAGCCCGGCCTGGGCGGGTGGATCGAGGCGGTCGTCCGCCATCTCGAAGGGGCCGAGCCGTGCCTGCAGCTGCCGCTCGACGTCCGCGCGACCGCGTTCCAGCAACGGGTCTGGAAGGCGCTCCAGGAGATCCCCTACGGCGAGACCCGCTCCTACGGCGAGGTCGCGGCGGCGCTCGGCCGTCCGGAAGCGGCGCGCGCCGTGGCCCGCGCCTGCGCCGGCAACCCGGTGGCGCTCGCCGTCCCCTGTCACCGGGTCGTACGCGCCGACGGCGAGCCGGGCGGCTACCGCTGGGGGGCGGAGCGCAAGAAGAGGCTGCTGGAGCGGGAGCGGTCCTGACTCATCGCCAGGGTGGAGGCGCCGAGCTGCGGTGCCTCTCCCTGGTGTAGGGGTATGATGGACTGTAATTCGAGCCGTAGGGCTCGTACCGAGGAGAGCTGGACATGGCGAAAGCCCTTGCTGACATGACCTCAGACGATCTGAAGCAGCTGATCGAGGAGACGATCGAAGGGAAGTTGATCGAGATTCTTGGAGATCCGGACGAAGGGGCGGAGATCCACGAGGCTCTCGCGGAGAGGCTCAGGGCTCAAAGACGGCAGGTCGCTGAGGGCGAACGAGGCGAATCTCTCGAAGATGTCTCCTGTCATCTCGGATTGACCTAGCCTGCATGTATGGCCTGCGCATTCTGGACCAAGCTTCTCGTGACCTCGCAAAGCTGGATCGAGCGGTTGGGACACGAGTCGTCAAGCGTTTGCAGTGGCTTTCTCAAAACCTAGGTTTTGTTAAACCCCAACCACTGACCGAGAACCTCGCGGGCTTCTACAAGCTGCGTGTAGGGGATTATCGAGTCATCTACGAGATCCTCGAAGAGGAAAAGATTCTGCTGATCCATGCGGTCGGACACCGCCGGGAGATCTACAAGAAGTAGCCCGAAGAGTACCGGGCTTCGAGGCGGCCTGTTCCCCCTCTGCTACACTCTCCTGCCTCGTTTCAGGAGACCGATCCATGGAGTTCCAAGGCACCGACAAGTACTACCTCGACCCCGAGTTGGGGTCGATCGTCAACATGGCGCTGGCGATGGAGAAGCCGCTGCTGCTGACCGGCGAGGCCGGGACCGGCAAGACGCAGCTCGCCTTCGAGATCAGCCGCTCGCTCGGGCTGCCGATCGAGGTGCTACGCTGCAAGTCGACCATCAAGGGCGAGGAGGCCTGCTACGTCCAGGATACGGTGCTGCGCTTGAACGATGCCCGCTTCGGCACCGCCGGCACCGGGCGCGAGGTCAACAACTTCTTCGACTACGTGATCTGGGGGCCGATCGGGCGCGCCTTCCGCAGCCCCCGACGGGTCGTGCTGCTGCTCGACGAGATCGACAAGACCGAGTCCGACGTCCAGGACAACCTGCTCGACGTGCTGGAGGACTGCCAGTTCACCATCCGCGAGGTCAACGAGGTGATCCAGGCGGAGATCCGGCCGTTCATCGTCCTCACCTCGAACGCCAAGCGCGAGCTGTCCGACCCGTTACTGCGGCGCTGCTTCTGCCACCACATCGCCTTTCCCACGCCGCAGCAGATGCGCGAGATCGTCGGGCTCCACTTCCCCAGCATCGACCACGGCCTGCTGGACTCGGCGCTCGGCATCTTCTACGACCTGCGCCAGCGCGGCTACGAGAAGCCGCCGGCGACCAGCGAGCTGCTCCACTGGCTGGGGGCTCTGCAGCACGCGCGGGTCACGCCCGACCGGCTGAACATCCCGTTCGTGGGCACGCTCTTGAAGCGCACCGAGGACATCCTCTCGTACCGCGCCGGCGGCAAGCGCCTGCGGGTGAACTGACCTCCTCTCCGGCGGGCCGTGTTTCTCGACGAATTCGTCTACCGCCTGCGGGAGTACGGGGTGCCGGTGAGCCTCACCGACACGCTGGACTTCTACAAGGGGCTGGAGAAGGGGCTGGCGCCCGACCTGGAGTCGCTGTTCGTCTTCGCCCGGCTCTGCTTCGTCCGCCGGGTCGAGCACATGGACCCCTACGAGCGCGCCTTCGCCTTCCACTTCTACGGCGTCGACCTGCCGCGGGTGGCGGAGGGGGACCGGGATCTCCTCTACACCAAACAGTTCCGCGAGTGGCTCCAGGAGGCGATCCGGAACGGGGAGCTGCCGCCGCACGCGCTCTGGACCCTGGGTCCCGAGGAGCTGATGAAGCGCTTCTGGGAGACGGTCCGCCAGCAGATGGAGGCGCACCACGGCGGCGGCCGCTGGGTCGGCACCGGCGGCAATTCGCCGTTCGGCCATTCGGGCAACGCCGCCGGCGGCGTGCGGGTCTTCGGCCAGTCGCAGGGCCGATCGGCGATCAAGGTGATCGGCGAGCGGCGCTACATCGACTACGCCGACTCGACGACGCTCTCCGGCGCCAACCTCGGCCAGGCGCTGGCGGCGTTGAAGAACATGACCCCGGCCGGGCCGCGCGACCAGCTCGACCTGCCGGCGACCATCGACCAGAGCGCCAGGAACGGCGGCGAGATCGAGCTCGCCTTCCGCCGCGACCTGCTCGACCGCATCGAGGTGGTGCTGATGGTCGACAACGGCGGCACCTCGATGCTGCCGCACGTCAGCCTGACGCAGCTCCTCTTCGGTAAGGCGAAGGACCGCTTCAAGCGTCTGACGACGCTGTTTTTCCACAACACCGTCTACGGCACGGTGTACCAGGACTCGCGGCACACCCGGCCGCTGGCGACGGCGGAGTTGCTGCGGCGCAAGCCCGAGACGCGGCTGCTGCTCCTCGGCGACGCCTCCATGGCGCCTTCGGAGCTGCTCTACCGGCGCGGCGCCCTCTCCTACGGCGTGAACGACGAGGAGCCGAGCCTGGACTGGCTGCGGCGGCTGCGCGCCCGCTTCCGGCACGCCGTCTGGCTGAACCCCATCCCCAAGGAGAGCTGGCCCGAGGCCTACGGCCGGCACACCATCGAAAAGATCGGCGAGGTCTTCCACATGGAGGACCTCACCCTCGGCGGCATCAAACGGGCGGTGGAGTACCTGAGCCGGCCGTAGCCCGGCGCGCGCCGCCCGCCGCCCAGATCGCGTCCACGCTGTAGACCGCGAGCGCGGTCCAGATGCAGCCGAAGGTCACCAGGTGGGCGCGGGTGAAGGGCTCGCCGTAGACCGCGACTGCGAGCAGGAACTGGAGCGTCGGCGACAGGTACTGCAGAAATCCCATGGTGGTCAGCGGCAGCCGCCGGATGGCGTTGGCGAACCAGATCAGCGGCATGGCGGTCATCAGGCCGCTGGCGAGGAGGAGCAGGTCGGTCTCCAGCGAGACATGGCCGAACGCCGGACGGCCCCGCGTCGTCTGGACCAGCAGGAAGACCAGCGCCGCCGGCAGCAGCAGCGTGGTCTCGACCGTCAGCCCCACCGCGCCCTCGGCGCGCACGGTCTTGCGCAGCAGCCCGTAGAGCGCGAAGGTGCCGGCGAGGGCGAGCGCGAACCAGGGCGGCCGGCCGAAGGAGAGGGCAGGGTACAGGACGCCGGCCGCGGCGAGCAGCACGCTCACCCATTGCGCCGGTCGCAGCCGCTCGTGGAAGAAGGCCATCCCCAGCACGACGTTGACCAGCGGGTTTATGTAGTAGCCGAGGCTCGACTGCAGGATGTGTCCGGTCGAAACCGCCACGATGTAGATCAGCCAGTTGGAGCCGATCAGGAGGGTGGTCGCGAGGAGGATGACGAGCGTCCGCCGGTCGCGGAAGGCCGCGCGGACCTCGCCGAGCCGCCCGCGCAGCGCCAGCAGACCGAAGAGCAGCGGCACCGACCAGACGACGCGGTGGGCGAGCACCTCGAGCGGCTGCACGTGAGCCACCGCCTTGAAGTAGACCACGGCGAGGCCCCACCAGCCGTAGGCGGCGAGGCCGTAGAGCACGCCGGGCCGCCGGCTTTCGGGAGCGTTCTGGGTCAAGACGGGGGAGGGTTATGCCTGGGGCGCGGTGGAGCCGGTCCCGTCAGTCGACGTCGTACCGCTCGCCGCCCCGCCCCAGCAGGTATTTGTCGAACCAGCCGACGATGTGCTGCAGACGTTCGACCCGGTGCCAGGGCCGGCCGCTGCGCGACAGCTCGTGGCTCTCGTCGGGGAAGCGGACCATGACCACCGGCCGCTTGAGATATTTCAAAGCGCGGAACATCTGCTCGCCGCCGGCCCCGGCGGGCGTGCGCCAGTCGGCTTCGCCCTCGATCAGCATCAGCGGCGTCTTGATCTTCGCCACGTGGGTGATCGGCGAACGGGCCGCGTAGTCGGCCGGGTCCTCCCAGGGCGCCCCCCGGAACCAGCTCGGCTGGAACAGGGTGAGGTCGGCGGTGTACCAGAAGCCGGCCCAGTCGGCGATCGAGCGCTGCGACGCGGCGGCGGCGAAGCGGCCGGTCTGCGTGATGATCCAGTTGGTCAGGACGCCGCCGCCGCTGCCGCCGGTGACTCCCAGCTTCGCGGGGTCGACATAGCCGCGCCGGACCAGCTCGTCGACCCCGGCGAGCAGGTCCTTGGCGTCGTCGCCGGGGTAGTTGTACTGGATGACGTTGCCGAACTCCTGGCCGTAGGCGGAGCTGCCGCGCGGGTTGGGATAGAGCACCACGTAGCCCTGGGCCGCCATCCACTGGAACTCGTGCGAGAAGACATGACCGTAGGCGGAGTGGGGGCCGCCGTGGATGTTGAGGATCAGCGGGTACTTCTTCGCCGGGTCGAAGTCCGGCGGCTTCTGCACCCAGGCCTGGATCGGCTTGCCGTCGAAGCTGGGGCAGGTGATCTCCTCGGGTGGAGTGAGCGACAGCTCCGAGAACAGCGCCTCGTTGGGGCGGACCAGCGGCGTCATGCGGCCGCTGGCGGCGTCGAGGACGTAGAGGTCGCCGATCACCGTCGCCGTCGAGAGCACCAGGGCGAGGCGCGAGCCGTCCGGCGTCGCGGTGTAGGAGACGATCTCATGGTCGCCGGTGGTGAGCGGCGTCACCCGGCCCGAGGCCGCGTCGAAGCGCTGGAGGTTGGCCCGGCCGTTCTCGGTCGAGACGACGATCAACGAGCGGCCGTCGCGGCTCCAGACCGGGTACTGGGGCCGGCCACCGCGCGGCGGGTGCTGATCGCCGGCCAGGCCGGCGCCGATGTCGAAGTCGTATTCAGCGGTGAGGTTCCACGGCCCGCCACTGCCGCCAAGGTCGGCGACGAACAGGTCGGGCTGGTCGTACGAGCGGGTCGGCTGCGCGTTGAGGGAGGCCGTGAAGGCGACCCGCCGGCCGTCGGCCGAAAGGGTGTAGCCGTCGATCTGGCCCTCGATGCTCGCGACCTGCCGGATCTCGCCCCCGGCTGCCGGCACGGCGTAGAGGTCGGCGTCCTGTCCGGTGTAGTAGGGCTCCTCGACGCGTGTCGAGGTGAAGTAGAGGAGCGAGCCGTCGGGGGACCAGGTGGGGCTGCCCTCCTCGAACGTCCCGGAGGTGACGCGGCGCGGCGCCGGGGCCTCGCCGGCGCCGTCCGGCGGCACCGCGACGGTCCAGATGTGGTCGGGACGACTGGGGTCGAGGTAGCCCTGGTCGTTGAAGCGGTAGACGGCGCGGGTGATCACGCGCACGTCGCTCTCCCGCTCGGCCTCTCCAGGTTTGCGGTCCTTCTTCGCGAGGTCCTCGTCGGTGGTCGAGCTGGTGAAGGCG
>JBKKAU010000193.1:0-6395 GCA_046714475.1 Thermoanaerobaculia bacterium | reverse complement strand
GGCGCTATCGCAGGCTGAGCAAGGACTACGAAGCTTTTGCCGAGACGAGCGTGGCAATGATCAGGCTAGCCATGATAAGGCTGATGCTCGGACGGCTCGCTCGGAAATGACTTCCCAAACACCCTCTGAGGTCTGATGTGCAGGCTACGGGCGGCGGGCTGTGGTCCGCCGTCCGTGCTTCCTATCTTCAAACAGGCACTAGCTACTCGACCAGCCGCTGCAGGATCGACTGCGGCACCAGCTCACGCAACTCGGGGTGATCCTCAAGGAGCCGGGCGATGTCGGCCAGGTCTTTCTGCCGCTTGCTGGCGCGCCGCTTAGGGTCGCTGGCTGCCCAGACCTTGCCGCGCATAACATCCTCCAGCCTCGCCACCGGCAGCCAATGACCGAGAACCTCTCGAACCTCGGCTCGCGCGGGGAACTCCTGGTAGCGGGAATCGACCTGGAATTGGATCCTCAAGTCCGATCCGGGAGCGGACAGGTTTACGGAATGCTCGAAGCGCTCCATCCGGATCGGCGGCCCGAACAGCGACCCGAGACGTTCGAGCTCGCCGGGGGCAAGCGCGAGATCCAAGTCGAGGCTCACGACCGGCTCGGCGTACGCGTTGACCGCTTGACCGCCGATCACGCAATAGCGGGCGCCGGCCTCCTCGAGAACCTGGAGCGTCCGGTCCAGGAGATCGGCGTGGTCCATGGTCACGGTTCTCCAGAAGACCGCTGCATTCATAAAAAACCCTCTTTCGGCACTATAGCAGAGGCCCCTCAGTCGTCGATGCCTGGTAGGCGGAGGTCCAGAAGTCGAGGAAGACGCGCGGCGGCTCGGGGGAATTCATGAGGCGCTGGGATGGCCGGCCATGAAGTCGCGCATGCGGCCGAGCCGCGCCTTGGACAATCCTCCGTCGCTCATCGCCTTACTCGCGCCGCCCTACATACTAATCAGATGGTGGATGTTGCCGGCCGGGGCCTTGAACCAGGCGAGCTTCATGCCCCCGACCCTGTGGACGTCGCCTTCGCGGGTGACCTCCGGCAGACCGTCGTAGCGCTCGAAGGCGACGCCCTTCGACTGGAGAGACCGCACGATGTCGTCGAAATCTCCGCCGACGCTCCAGGTCACGGTCGTGGCCTTGTTCGTCCCGGCGAACTCCGACGCGTACACGAGCAGCGACGAGCCGCCAGTCTTGTAGGTGATCACGCCGTGGCCTTCATCGGCCTCGACCGGCTCCAAGCCGAGCTTGTCCTCGTAGAACCGTCTCGCGGCTTCGATGTCTTTCACCGCGGCGGTCGCGACTGCGTCTTTGTTTCCCAACATCCCCATCTCCTTCCGGTTGCGTAGGTGGCGCTGGACCGCATGGCCTTGTACAAGCCCGCGGCGCGCCGTCAAGCGTAGCGGAAGCGCTTCTGTCTCGGCAACGGCGCAACGTCCGCGGAGAACGGCGCGATGCGGACTCATGACGGCGTATGTCTGACGACGGTGGAGCGTCGTCCCCGGAAAATGGCGCAGAGCGGCCGGACACCGGTACAATCTCCCCGGATTCCGAAGCGATCTCCTCTTGGCCCGAAGCAGAGCGGCCCGATGCCGGCGCAAGCTCTGCCGGGACCGGCGCAGCCGGTCAGAAGATCGGCGCAAGCTGGAGAGAAGACGAAGCAACAAACCCAGAGGGCGGAGCAGCGCCGCCAGAGAACGGAGTCATGCGGAGAGATTACGGCTCAGCTCTACCAAAAATGGAGCAGCACCCCGAGAGGGCGGAGCAAAATAGCGCGATGGCGGAGCGATCTTCCGCGGGATCGGCTCTATACCTCCTCGTCATGGCGCAGAGTCGCCCCATGACGGCTCGTCTTTTGCCACTAAAGGCGCAGTCTCTCCAAAGAACGGCGCAATCTGGAGAAACATTGAATCGATATCCCGTGACAATGGAGCGATGTCGATCAAGAACGGCGCAGAGTACCTCGATGACGGGGCGATGTCTGGAGAAAATGGCGCGAAGGGAGCCGACGACAGAACAACTTTTCGCGGGAAAGGACCGGAACGGATGACAGAGACCCCTTCTCTACCCGAGATGATGGACCGCCTGCGGCGGACGCTGGCGTTCCACCAGGAGCGCGAGGCGTTCCATGCCCAGCAGCTGACGCACTTCGCCAAGCAGGAGAAGATCCATGCGGAGCAACGGGCCCACCACGCCGCGGAGATCGAGGCGGCCTCCAGGCATCTGGAAGAGCTGCGGGAGCTGTCGGAGCGCCTCGGTACGGTGCTCCAGCAGACCCGGGGAGTGCCGCCGGAGACGGACGAGCAGACCCTGGGTAAACGTCCGATGGTGAGCAAGGCGCTGGACCGGGTGCTGGCGACCTGGCCGCCGGACATCCCTTTCAGCGCCAGCACCATCGCCGCCGAAGTCAGCCGCCGGTACGGCGCGGTCCTCGGCCGCACCGTCGACATGCGCGTCGTCGCCAACTCCCTCCGCCGCCGCTGCGACAAGGGACTCCTCCGGGAGGTCCGCGGAGGACGGCCCTACCAGGAGACCCTGTACCGGAAGAAGGATTAAAAGAGCCCCCTCCATGGAGGGGGGCTCTTTCGACGTCGCGCGCGGGGCAGATGATGCCCGGGCGGCAGGGGCTACGGCGAGGCGTACTGGACGGCGTGGCCGCGGACGACGGCGCCGTTGAGCACCGAGAAGTTCAGCGACTGGAAGTCGACGAAGTTGAACATCAGCGAGCACGGCGAGAGGTCGTAGATGCCGCCGTCGAGGTTGCCCTCCACGCAATTGGCGTAGTGGTGATGCGCTCCCATCAGGTGTCCCAGCTCATGAGCGGTGATCTCCGGATGAGCGTCCACTTCGAGCCAGAAGGGCCCGACCTGGACCGGCTCGAGGCCCACTGCCTCGCCGACCGCGAAGGCGCGGGTCGGGAAGCGCACACCGCCGATGCAGTCGGCCAGACCGGCAAGGCCGGTGTCGCCGTCCGTGGTCAGGTTCTTGTTGGTCAGGACGTAGACCAGGTCCGATCCGCTCGGCCGCTTGCCGCCATAGAGGTTCTTGGCCTGCTGGATGAGGTCGGTGCCCTCGGTACCTGTGAAAGAGACGGTGCGGTACCGGACGACGTTCAGGTCGATGCCGATCGGCGCGTACGACTCGGCTGCCTTGGTCATGTTCAGGTTGCCGTCTCCGACGCTGACGCCGTCCAGGAGGACGACGACGTCGAGAGACACCGTCTGGCCGAGGTCGGTCACCGTGTTGATCCCGATGGCGGCCGGGACCGCCTCGAGGCAGGTGTTGAGATCTTCCGGATCGGTCTGGACCCCGCGGGTCGCTTGCGCGACTCCCTGGTAGGTCGAGCCGTCGGTGACCGCGAAGGGGAGCACGCGCACCGCATAGGGGCCGCTGCCGTGCGTGTTGGTGTGCTCGACGACCAGCGACTCGTTGCCGCCCGCATTGGCGGAGCGGGCAGCCTCGGTGCCGTCCGGGTAGTAGACGTACAGGTCGTAGTCGTCCCCCGCGATCTCGGACGTGATCGCTACCGCGAAGCGGCGGCCGGCCGGCAGATTGACCGTCAGGTTGAAGGCGTCACAGGTGGGGTTGGAAGGCGAGACACACCCGAGCTGGTTGGGGACGCCGGGGGCGGCGTAGGGACCGCCCGTCCAGGTGACGTTCTGGTTGCCGTTGTTGAGCGTGCCCGAGCTGGGCTGGGCGGCTTGGACGGCCGGGGCGATGAACAGGACTGCGAAGGCCAAAAGCGTGAACGACAGCCGACCACTGCGGATCATAGGATTTCCTCCCTCACGAACGTTAGTTGAACGACGAGGAGGATCGTAGTGTCACTACTACAGCCCTGTCAAGACCCTTTCTGGTCGTCGCTCAAGAGCTGGAGCGAGAGCGGAGGTCCTCGCCGCGTGTAGACTTCTCCGCGGATTCAGCGGACTCCGCAATGGCTACCGAATCCAGGCTCCGTCTCGTCACCGAAGACCCCGACCGCGACCTCGGTTTCGGCTCGGTCGTCGCCCGGTCGCCCACGCGGAAAAAGTATGAAAGGGCCGACGAGATCCCGCCGGAGGAGTACCGGGAGGCGATCGGCGCGGCGATCAACGGCCTGCTCAGGGATGGGGTGGTCGGCGAAGGCAGCGCGGGGATCCGGCTGCGGGAGTAGCCTTGCGGTGCTAGAATTGGAATTGCCTGTTGCCTTCCGATGGGACGTTGTGCTCTGATCACGCAACCTCGTTGGGGAAAGGAAACCGTATGTCTGTCATCCCTCTCCAGCGCCATGCCGGTGAAGTCGAATACCCGGAGTCCGATGGCCAACCGATGGCGGAGAGCGACCTCCACCAGGACGAGATGTTTGCCCTCAAGCACGCGTTGCGGGAGCATTTCCGCGACGTGCCGGACGTGTACGTGGCGAGCAACCTGTTCTTCTATTTCAAACAGGGAGACCCCCGCTCGGTCGTCGCTCCAGATGTCTTCGTGGTCAAGGGTGTCTCCAAGGAACGCCGCAAGAAGTACCTCCTGTGGGAAGAAGGAGGCCGGGTGCCCTGCCTGGTGATCGAGGTCACCTCGGCCAGCACCCGGCGCGAGGACCTTTCCAGCAAGAAGGCCTGCTATGAGCGTCTCGGCGTCGAGGAGTACTTCCTCTTCGATCCTTTGGGGGACTACCTCAAGCCTCGCCTCATGGGGTACCGGCTCAGCGAGGGCCGGTATCAGCCGATCACGCCGTCAGGGGACCTTCTGGAGAGCCGGACGACGGGTGTGTTTTTGCGGGTCGAAGGGGTGCAGCTCAGGGTCATCGATGCCGCGACGGGTATTCCATTCCTGAGGCCGGAGGAGGAGGCCAACGCGCGGCGAACGGCCGAAGCGGATCTGGCCCGGCTCCGGGAGGAGCTGGAGCGGCTCCGCTCAAGCTGACCCTCCTTCTGCGATAGAGTCGGCGGGACCACCGGAGCCCCCGATGAGCCCTGCCGCCCTGGATCCGTTCCTCACCACCCTGGCCCTGGTCGGGGCCGTCATCATCGTCTCGTCCCTGCTCTCGGGGCTGATCGAACGCAGCGGCCTCCCCCAGGTGGCGGTGCTCCTCGGGCTGGGCGCGGTGCTCGGCCCGGCGGGGCTGGGGCTGGTCCACCTGGGGCTCGACTCGCCCATCCTGCGGGTCGTGGCGACCCTCAGCCTCGCGCTGGTCCTGTTCACCGACGCGCTGTCGATCGACATGGAGCAGATCCGCCGGCACGCCCGGCTGGCGCTGCTGGTCCTGGGGCCGGGGACGCTGCTCTCGGCGGTCCTGGTGACCCTGGCCGCCCGGTGGCTGCTCGACCTGTCCTGGCCCGCCGCCGCGATCCTCGGGGCCGCCCTGGCATCGACCGACCCGGTGCTCCTGCGCGGCCTGCTGCGCCGGCGGGACCTGCCGGCCGACGCCCGGCAGGCGCTGCGGCTGGAGAGCGGCCTCAACGACGTGGTGCTGCTGCCGGTCGTGCTGGTGGCGATGGTGCTGTTGGGGAGCAGCCACGACGGAGGGAGCACCGAGTGGTCGAGGATGGGGATCCAGCTGTTCCTCCTCGGGCCTGGAGCGGGGATCGCCGTGGGACTCGTCGGGGTCGCGACCCTGGACCTGGTCCGGCGGCGGATCGGCATCCGGCGCGACTATGAGTCCCTCTATTCGCTGGGCCTGGCGTTCGCCGCCTTCGCCGCCGCCGAGTCGTTCCATGGCAGCGGCTTCCTCTCCGCCTTCGCCGCCGGCATGACGATCTCGGTCTTCGACGTGGAGCTCTGCGACTGCTTCCGCGAATACGGGGAGACCACGGCGGAGCTGGCGCTGCTCTTCACGTTCGTGCTGCTCGGGAGCTCGCTGATCTGGAGCGGCGTGACGATGGCCACCGGACCGGCGCTCCTCTTCGCGGTCGTCGCCCTACTGGTCCGCCCCGCCTCCCTCCTGGTCTCCTTGCTGCCCACCCGGCTGGACCGCCGCAGCCTGTGGCTGACCGTCTGGTTCGGGCCGCGCGGCTTGAGCTCGCTGCTGCTGGTGCTGCTTCCCATCTTCGCGGGGGTGCCCGGCAGCCGCGAGCTGTTCCCGGTCTGCTGCCTGGTGGTCCTGCTCTCGGTCGTCATCCACGGCGGATCGCTGATGTTCCTGGGCAAGGACGACGCTGCGGCCGGGACCGGTGGGATCGGGACCGCGGGTCCGCCGCCGTCTCCCTTCCGGTCCGAGGCTCCGGCGCTTCGAGTCCTCCCCCCGGAAAGCCGGGAGGCCCTTCCCGAGCGCATCGAGCTGGCGGAGATGCGGCGACTCCAGGCGGCGGGCGAGCCGGTGATCGTGCTCGACGTCCGCACGCAGCGCTCGCTGGAGAGCAGCGGCGAGGTCGCCCGGGACGCCGTGCGCCTCGACCCCGAGCGCGCCGCCCACGAGGCCGAACGGCTGCGGTT
>JBKKAU010000192.1:0-7650 GCA_046714475.1 Thermoanaerobaculia bacterium | reverse complement strand
ATAAAAAGTCTCGGTTTCTGGACTTCACGACTGGTGAGGTCCAGCGGCAAGGCGAAAATACTACCCAAGTACCCGCAAGCTTGGCGTTCTCGCCCCCTTTGACAAGGCTTTCTTTGCAACTAGCGGGACTACTCACGGCAAAGGATCGATTGCTGAACCAGTATCCGGGAAGCCCCTTGGCACCGCGGCTACCCTGGGTAAAGCTCCGGCCACGACACCATCGCTCACTGAATATGCATCCGAGCGACCCCCGGCTTTAACAAGTATCGTGGCGGTTGGTAAGAGACGCATCTTTGTTGCCATGCCCTTCTCTGAAGAGTTCCAGAACGTATACGAGTTTGGCATATACCCTGCCGTTCGCAACTGCGGCTTTATTTGCGAACGAGTCGATGAGACCCACTTCGCTGGGGATGTCTTAGGGCGCATCAGGAGTGGAATTGAAGCTGCGGATCTTGTCGTGGCGGACTTGACCGAGGGAAGGCCAAATGTTTACTTGGAGGTCGGCTATGCATGGGGACGAGGCGTCCCCGTGATCTTCGTGGCGCGCAAAGGAGAGAAGCTACATTTTGACGTCAGCACTCACAGATGCATTTTCTACGGTAGATTCCGCGATTTTGCGAGTGAGCTTGAAGAATTGATTCGCGGCATTGAGGCTACGAGAAAGGTATAGACACCGAACCCCGCGCTCAACCGGTCGACAACCGCAAACAGCGCGGTCGTCGCCGGTTAGCTTCCAGGGCGTTCGGCGGCAGAGAAGAGACGTTGTTGTCAACCTTCACCATGCGAAAGGCAGCCCATCATGAGCGACTCGAATCGGGAAATCGTCACGTCGTGGTTTGAGCAAGTTTGGAATGCTGGTAACGAAACCGCGGTCGATCGGCTAATGTCACCGTCCGCAATATTCCACGGCCTGCCATCGCCCGATGGAGGTCCAATCGTCGGACCTGCGGCGTTCAAGCCGTTCTTTCAGACCTTCCGAGACGCGTTCCCCGACATCAGGGTTCGTGTCCTGCGAACCATCTGTGAAGGAGATTTAGTCGCGTGCTATTGTGGCGTCACAGGCACGCACAACGGCCTCGGTTTGGGACTAAAGGCCACTGGCGCGCCGATCGAGATCTATGGCATGGCCATGGCAGTAATTCGGGACGGTCAAATCCAAGAAGGTTGGAATTGCTTCGACTTCATGTCTCTGTACCAGCAGATCGGTGTGCTTCCGCAACTGCCCGTTACACAGTGAAGCCCAAAAGGATGCCTCTGAAAGGCGTGCTGAACCCAATCGCTGCACCGGACAGCTTACGCCGCCGATGAGCTCCAATCCGTTACACGTCTAGGCGGTCGCCGTGAGGTCCACCAATTTGAAGAGCCTGCAGGAGGGGAGAACGGTTTACCTGCGTCATCCTGTGAGAGGCGATTGGAAGGAGTTCCTGTCCTTGGTGTCCGTGAGCAGCGGCCTGCACCGGCCGTGGGTATACCCCCCAAGTGATGAACCAACCTTCAACGCATACACGGACCGAGCCTCCTCAGAACGATTTTTCGGCTGCTTTGTATGCCTTCTGCAAACGGGTGCGATCATAGGGGTCGCGAACCTTAGCCAAATTGTGAGGGGACTCTTCCAGAATGCCTATTTAGGTTTTTACGGCCATGCCGCCCACTCAGGTCGGGGTCTTATGAGAGAAGGATTGCTTTTACTGCTCAGGCATGCTTTCCATAAGCTTAAGTTGCATCGCATCGAAGCTAACGTTCAGCCAGAAAACGGTCGGTCCTTGACCATCATTCGAGCCTTGGGTTTTCGAAGGGAGGGATTCTCTCCCAGGTACCTCAAGATTGGCGGCCGATGGCGGGATCATGAGCGCTGGGCTCTTCTTGCGGAAGACTACAAGCAAGGAGTACGATCGAGAGGACGTGTAACCCCGCTGCACCGGACGGCCAAGCACTGACGTACGTCGTCCGCCGGTGAGCTCGGAACGTTAGGCGCCACTGTAGAGCTTGATTGTGGCGGTCTTGCCTGCTCCTGATTCCTCCGTTGAAAGGTGGCTCAATCGGCCACGATCGCGCACTCTGGATAGCAGTTGTCGAGCGGTCTACGCCTCGTCCAGCAGGCCGCGCTTCGAGCAGCGATAACGACTTCGCCCATCTCGCTCAGGTGCGCCGGCGGCAGCTTGGCGGCAGTACTCCAGATCGCTCGTTTCCCGTGCTCGAGCGGTAGGTCGCGCCCGAGCAGCGGCTTCTCCTTCCAGCATCTTTCTACAAAAGGAAGACGGAGCCCTGTTGCCTTCGGCCGCCGTTCGTGAGGAGGCGGGGCGGGTGAGAGCGCCCGCGGCCTGCGGTCTTTTCGCCAGGAGTAACGTCGCTGGCCTGCTCTTCCTCCGGACCGGTGGTTGCCCGCGTCCGAAGGTGCGGGGGCCGCTCGGAGCCGAGCTACGCCTTCAAGCGGTCGCCTTTCCGGGGCGTTGACGGCAGCGACGCTGCCTTCGCCGAAACACTCTTCCGCGCATAGACATAGTTAACTTCGCTCAGCAGCCTCGGCCTGCAAAGATCCCAATCTTCGCCACAGGTGGCCTGCCGGCGGTCCCCGTCGCAGTCGTGGTAAAATCACTGCAGGTATGAAGTCAGCGCACAACCCAGCGCCTCAAGCGGACGCCTGAGCCCTCATCGGCGGTCGTGACCTGCGGTTGTCGCGGCTTCGAGCATCGCTGGAGGCCTTTGGGTGGCGCCGCTTAGTCGCCACCCCGTTGGCCGCGCGGGGTAGGCACGGTTTGAGACGATTACGACCAGAGGTGTCAGAGAATGAACAGGAACGACTTTGCCTCTGCCTCGGTAGTTGTAGTGCTGATTGTGGCGAGTTCGGCAGGATGTGCTGGGCCAGCAGGTCCTTCCGGCCCAGCAGGTCCTCTTGGCCCACCGGGTGCTCCAGGCGTATCAGGTTATGAAGTTATGGTGGGCGAGACGGCCGTAAACAACACTGCTGCCAAGCAACTCCGCGTTGACTGTCCTACAGGGAAGAAGGCACTTGGGGCGGGGTGGTCTGTATTAGACTCGACAAGCGCCATTCTAGAGGGGCAGGCGACATACTCGGAGCCGGCGTTCGATGGTAGCCATTGGCTGGTCAACGCGAAGAACAATAGTGCGTTTGCACCAAATTGGAAGCTCCGACTGCGCGTAATCTGTGCCTCAGTGAGCGACTGACTGAGCCATGGTGACTTGGCGGTACTACTTCCAAAGATGAAGATAACATGCTGTCGCTGGCCCGGCAATGGCCATCACATGCCCAGATGTCTACCCTACAGGCAGTACCTGCCGCTTTGATCACGTTGAGCCCTATTTCAGCCGAGAATGTTGCATATATACTTCTACCAAGGGCATAAATTGTCTAACTTTATGTGATTGATAGCGCGGACACGCTTGGTGAAGGCGTGGAAACGCGGGGCGGGCGACTTCTTGCTCTTGGCGGGCCGAGTCTCGGGACTCTAGTGCCCTGTCACGTCGAAAAGGATGGATCATCCCTCCGTAGGGGCGCCCCTTGTGGGTGCCCTTCGGAGGGCGGCCACAAGGGCCGCCCCTACTCGGACTGTGACGAGGCACTAGTGGGAAGAAACGGGGTGGAACCTGGTGGAGGCAGTTCCTAATAGGCGGTTCCAGGAAGGCCTGTGGCAATACTTAGGCGACGTCCTCGGATTCATGGCTCCTCCTCGCGGGGAGTAAGCTTGCGCGGATGCCTGAAGACTGCGCTCTTGTCGATTGCTCTTGGCGCGGCCGTGTTCGCAGGTCTTGCATTTTGGGCCTTGCGGTATTCCTTGCCGCCGATGCCGAAGCTGCTTGGTAACATCGAGCGCGGCGCGTTGGAACATGGCGGACGCATGCGTACCTGGATCGCATATGTGCCCGCGAAGCCTGCGACGCGCCCTGCGCTGGTCATGGCGCTGCACGGGGCCATGGGCACGGCGGAAAAGGCACGCTCCGCGTATGGGTATGACTTCGATCTCCTTGCGGATCAACATGGTTTCATTGCCGTTTATCCGCAGGGCTACGAAGGCCACTGGAACGACAGCCGCGTGAAGGGGCCCTTTACGGCCAAGCGCGAGAACATCGATGACGTGGGGTTCCTGCACGCCCTGGTGGACCGACTCGTAAAGGATCACAATGCCGATCGCGCGCGCGTCTACGTCACCGGTATTTCCAACGGCGGGCAGATGGCGTTGCGCCTCGCATTGCAGACGCCGGACTTCGCTCGGGCGTACGCCGCCGTCGTCGCCAGTGTGCCCGCGCCGGAGAATATGGCCGTCACGCCGAAGAACCAGCCCGTGTCCATGCTGATCATGAACGGCACGGACGATCCCTTGAACCCCTGGCACGGCGGCGATGTCGTCCTTTATGGTGTCTGGGGCAACCGCGGGCCGGTGCTCTCCACGCCAGCGGGCATCGACTACTTCCGGAAGGTTGCAGGCCTCGAAGGCGCGCCCCGCGTGACGCAGTTCCCGGACCGCGATCCCGGCGACGGGAGCACCGCAGAGCGTTCGTTATGGTCCGCGCCCGGCAAGCGCGGTGTCGCGCTCTACACCATCAAAGGCGGCGGCCACAGCTGCCCGCACCCCGCCTTTCACGGCCAGCGCCTGCTTGGCAATTCCAACCGGGACATCCACGCCGCAAACGAGATTTGGGAATTCTTCAATCACGATTGAAATCGAGCAAGAGGACGTTTTTCTACACGTTCACACGCCAGTTTCAGAGGAGAGCCCGGGAATGAGTCTACTCAAAGTGTTGAGGCAGTCTGGAGTGTTCTTTGTCTTGGCGAGTCTCGGCCTGGGCGCCTGTGCGGCTCCCAACAAGGAAGCAATGCAACGCCAACAGGTCCCCGCTGTGGGCGCTACGGTTGCCGACCCCGAGGTGAAGGTCGACAAAGCCGATCTCGAGCGGCTCGTGGGGTCCTACGCAAACGAGGAGATGGGCTTTGCTTTCAAGGTTGACCTCGAGGGAGACCGTTTGCGCCTCACCGTCACGGAGGGGCCTCCATTTCCCCCCTCCCTGCTGATCCCAACCTCGCCAGTCCGCTTCCGGTGGGAGGGGGAAGGGCTGGCGCCCGGTCTCGCCGTGGTTTTCCAGGTGACCGGTGGGAAGGCCACCGCGCTCTCCGTGCTCCAGCCCGGTAAGCCGGAGGTGGTGGCGAAGCGCGCGGAGTGATCGATGCTGGAGCGGACGGGTACCTTCCGCAGCCTCTCCGCTCGCAGTTTCTCCGCGGCTTCTCGAAACGCCGCGACCTATGGACGGCGCCCGCGGCTCCCTTTTTAACTGGTCGAGCACCTTCTTCTGTAAGGCCTTATGCTCACGCGAGGCTTTCTCAACTCCTGTCTCTGTCGCATGTCTTGGCCGGAGGCCACCCTCAACTGTTTTTTGTTCTGGAGGCAACATGAAACGTAAGTCCCTGTTTCCGCTCGCTTTGGTCGCTCTACTCCCTCTCGCCTGGGCTGCCCCCGCCCTTGGCGCGGAGAGGCTACTGCTCCAGCCCACGGAGCGCAAGAGCGCCTGGGTGGAGCCCGACGATCCCACCCTGATCCGCAGTCAGAACGTCTTCGTCAATCTGGGCCTGTTACGCTCCGCGGGGAAAAAACTGTCCGTGCCGCTGTTCGATGGCGAGACGCAGGAGATCGAGATCGTCCGGACCGAGCGGATCCAGGAGAGGGGCGAGGCCTGGCATGGCATGATCCCCGGCCAGCCGCTCAGCTCGGTGACCCTGGTCGCGGTCGACCACATCGTGATGGGTAACATCCGGCTCGAAGACGGCCGGATGTTCCAGATCCGCCACCTGAGCAACGGCGTCCACTCGCTGAGCGAGGTCGACTCGTCAAAGTTCCCCCGCGAGGCGCAGCCGATCCTTCCCAAGCCCGGCAGGGAGAGAGCGGGGAGAGGGGAGAGAGGGGCGAAAGACTTCTCCTTCGGCGGGATGAACAAGTGCCTCACCGACCCGTCTTCGGACATCGACGTCATGGTGGTCTACACCGGCGCCGCGCGCGCCGCGGCTGGCGGCACGGCCAACATGGTGGCCCTGGTCTACCTGTCGGTGGCGGAGACCAACCAGTCGTACTTCAACAGCAACGTCAACCATCGGGCCCGGCTGGTCCATACCACCGAGGTCAGCTACAGCGAGACCGGCAACATAACCACCGACCTCACCCGGCTGCAGAGCTCCGACGGCTTCATCGACAACGTGCTGACCCTGCGCAACACCTATGGCGCCGACAATGTGGTGATGATCACCAACAACGGCGGCGGCTTCTGTGGGCTCGCCTATTTTATGAACCCGGTCTCATCGACCTTTGAGACGCACGCCTTCGCCGTTGTCGCCCGCACCTGCGCCGCCGCCAACCTGAGCTTCCCCCACGAGCTGGGGCACAACATGAGCGCCGACCACGACTGCGCCAACGCCTCCAGCACCGGCCCTTACACCTACAACCGCGGCTACGTCGAGCTCACCCCCTCCGCCGGAACACCCTGGCGCACGCTCATGTCGTACCAGTCGAGCCCTCCGTCCACGCGCATTCCCTGGTGGTCGAATCCATTGGTCAACTACCCGATCGGGAATGATCCGATGGGCGGCGCCTGCCCGTCGAATCCGCCCTATTCGAGCGACAACGCCCAGGTCCTCAACAACACCGCGCCGACGGTCGCCAACTTCCGCTGCACCTCTCCTGGCACCGGTAACGTCTGGATGAAGGATACCTGGGAAGATACCGGCGTCGAGCCGGATCCGCTGACCGCCGGCCAGGACATGTGGCAGTCCCCCTACATCTGGGTTCGCAACACGCAGGACACCAACCTCGTCCACCAGCACCAACACGAGGACCCTGAGGCGGGCCAGGTCAACTGGGCCTACGTCAAGCTGCACAACGGCAGCAGCTCGCCGGCTTCCGGCACGGTCGAGATCTACGTCACCAACGCCATAACCACTCTGACGTGGGGATTGTGGACGCTAGTCGACACGGTGCCGGTCAGCGGCATGCCGGCCTTTTCGTCGAAGGTCGTCGAGGGTTCGTGGACGCCCCCGCTGTCCGGCCACTACTGCATGGTGGCGCGCTGGGTCTCGACGGCCGACCCGATGACCTACACCGAGACCACGGACATCAACTACAATACCCGCCAGAACAACAACATTATTTGGCGCAACCTGAACATCGTCAATTTCTTTGACCAGTGGTTCGTCGAGGCCGAGCTCTCTGTGAGCAGCGCCTCGAGCGGACGGTTCAATCTCCAGATCCAGCCGTTCAACCTGGCGACGAACCGCTCCTTCATCCAGCACGGCGAGGTCACGGTCAACCTGGGACCGGAGCTGGCCCAGTTGTGGCGGGACGGCGGCTCGCGGGGCAGAGGTTTCAGAGCCACGGAGCGCGGCGAGCTGATGCTCATCGATCCCGACGGGGCGGTGCTGGAGAACATCGAGCTCGATCCGAAGTTCGTCGGCAAGATGACGCTGACTTTCACGCGTACCAAGGACACTCCGCGCGAGCGGTTCTTCCTCGCGGTACGGCAGGTCGATGAGAAGGGCATCGCCGTGGGCGGTGTGAGCTACGAGATCCGCAACGAAGAGGATTCGACCACCAATCCGGGAGATCCGGACTGACCTTAGCCCGACCCACGGGCGGGGGGGCCGGGGCCGCC
>JBKKAU010000191.1:0-4364 GCA_046714475.1 Thermoanaerobaculia bacterium | reverse complement strand
GCGCTGAACCTCGCGCCATCGCGGCAGTGGCCGGCGCCGATCGTCGTCCACGAGGACCTCGAGCCGGAGCGCGGCCCCGTCCTGGTGACGGTCGAGTACCGGATCGATCCGGAGCGGGCTCGAGAGTTCGCGGCGGTCCTGCAGTCCGTTCGCCGCATCCGCCTGCGCGACGGCGCCATGCAGTGGGGCCTGTTCGTCGACGCCGCCGCGCCGGAGCACTACACCGAGGTCTTCCTGGTCAAGTCCTGGGCCGAGCACCTGCGCCAGCACGAGCGGGTGACGGTCTCCGACCGTGACCTGGAAGAGCAGGCCCGCGCCTTCCACACCGGCCCCGACCGCCCGGTCGTCCGCCACCTGATCGCCGAACGGTTGCCGCGGGGATGACCTTCCGTGAAATGATTTCCTCATTCACAGCACTTGCTCCAGGAGCCGGATAGCAGACCAGGCCGGCTCCTCCGGCCTTCCACAACGTCTCGACACGCCCGCCGCCGGGTTCGCGGGCAGGAGAGCCCCATGGACCCGCGTCGCCCCCTGCTTTGCGCTCTTGTCCTTCTGACCGTCCTCGCCTCCGGCGCCTCGGCGGCGGCCTTCCCCGACATCACGCCTCAGGAACGCGCGCTCACCAGCGCGCCCGGCGAGCCCAACGCCCCGGCCGTGGTGCTGTTCAAGAAAGGCGAGTTCATGATGGCCGGCACGTACTGGCAACACGTCGGGGAGCTCCACCTACTCGGTCCAGGTGCGGCGCAAGATCCTCACCGAGGAAGGGAAGAGCTACGGCGAGGTCGCCGTCTATCACAGCAAGTGGGCCCGGCTGCAGAACCTGAAAGGGCGGACGGTGTTGCCGGACGGCCGTGTCATCCCCCTGTCGAGCGACGCCACCTTCCGGCGCAAGCTGTCCCAGAACGACAAGCGGTTCGTGACCTCCATCGCCTTCCCAGGCGTCGAGGTCGGCGCGATCCTCGACTATCAGTACGAGATCCGCGTCGACTCGATCTTCTTCCTGGAGTCCTGGTACTTCCAGGAGGAGGTGCCGACGCTCTACTCCGAGATAGCCTACGAGATCCCCAACGGGGTCAGCGTCACCACCTGGGTGCGCGATCCAATGAAAGTGGGGCTCAAGAAGGAGCAGCGCGAAGTGGCCGGTGGGGGACGGCTCCGCGTCTGGGGAGAGAACCTGCCGGCGGTCCCGGACGAGCCGTTCAGCATTCCCTACTCCGACCTGTCCAGCCGCTTCATGCTCGTCCCGGCCGGCATCATCGACGGCTACCGCACCGTCGACCTGTTCAAGGACTGGCCGAGCACCTGCAACCTCTACTCGGACGACTACGAAAAGGCGTTGCGCAAGGGGGGCGAGGCAGAGCGCAAGGCCAAGGCCCTGGCGGCGTCGGCCACGAGCCCACGGGCCAAGGCCGAGACGGTGTACCGCTTCGTGCGCGACGAGATCGAGACCGACCCGCAGATCGGCATCCAGGTCGCCAAGGGCTCGACCGTGGACAAGGTGCTCGCCGCCAAGCGCGGCGACTACGTCGATAAGGCGATCCTCCTCCAGAAGATGCTCGGCACGGTCGGAATCAACGCCCGGCCCGTCTGGGTGGCCGAGCGGGACGGCGGCACGGTCGACATGGAGCTCCCCAACCCCTGGTGGTTCGACCGCGCCATCGTCATGGCGGAGATCGATGGCGCGCGGGTGTTCCTCGACCCGTCGGATCAGAGCCTCGGCTTCGGCCGGTTGGCTCCCGGCCTGGAAGGGACGCCGGCGCTGGTCTACGACCGCAAGAAGCCGGAGGTCATCACCCTCCCCGATACCACCTTCGAGCAGCACGCGCGCCTCGCCAAGGTCCAGCTCGACCTCGATGCCGAGGGGCGCCTGCAAGGCAAAGGCACCCTGGTCCTCACCGGTCATCACGCCTGGGAACGCCTCGGCTGGCAGGACGACGCCGAGAAGACCGCCAAGGCCTGGAAGGACTGGCTCGCGGAGGAGTACCGGGACTATGACATCACCGATCTCAAGGTAGTCGAGTCGGTGGACGACCAGAAGGTGGAGGTCGCCTGGGCGATGGCGCAACGCGAGGAGGAGGTGCTGGGCGATGAAGCGACCCTCGCCCCCAGCCGGCCCTTGGGTCCCCTCCGGCAGCCGTTCCAGACACCCGCGGCGAAGCGCGTCTCGCCGGTCCTCCTCGAGTTCCCCGACCGGGACGAGGTGGAGCTGTCCGTGCGCTGGCCCGAGGGGTGGAAGCCGGAGGCCCTGCCCAAGAGGCTCCAACATGACGGCTCGATCGGCGCGTTCGTCACCCGCGTCGAAGTGGACGAGGCCGGGCGCACCCTGACCTACCACCGCCGGTTCGACACCAAGATCCGCCTGCTGCCCGGCCAGGGGTCCTACCAGAAACTCCAGACTCTCTACAACGAGGTCGAGAAGCATGACGCGCAACCGCTGGTCCTGGTCCGCCGCTAGCCTCCTGGCGCTGCTCGCGGCGCCCGCGCCGGCCGCGACCATCCTGGAGCGCTGGGTCGACGTGGAGATCCGGCCCGACGGCAGCACCGTCGAGCAGACCCGGCTGGTGGTGCGGCTCGACAGCTCCGCCGACCTCTCCGCCTGGTCGACCTATCCGATCTACCTCGACGAGAACCGCAAGCTCGAAGAGGTGACGGCCTTCGCCACCACCCCCGAGGGCCGCAAGGTCCAGGTGTCGAGGCGCGACCTCGACACCCTGGAGTACGCCGGCGAGGGAACGCTCCACACCTCGGGCAAGTTCCGCACCGTGACCTTCCCGGCCGTACCGCCGGGCTCGGTGCTGACGGTGGCGCACCGCGTCAAGGTCAAGCCCTACTTCCGCGCCGACTGGGTCGCGCTCGGCGATTCGGCTCCGACCCAGAATCTCCACGTCAGCGTGCGCGGCGGCGGCCCCGGCTGGCGCTGGCGCATCGACGGGCCGCGCGACGGCCTCACCATCCAGGAGACCCCGGGCGGCGTCACGGTCACCGCCGCGTCGCTCCCCGGGCAGGAGCCACCCGACCTGGCGCCGGGAGACGCCGGGCCGGTGCTGCGCTACGGCTGGGGCGAGGCCGGCGGCTGGCCCGACGTGGGCCGGTGGTACGACGAGCTGATCGCCGGGCTCCCCCGCCAGTCCGAGCCGGTGCGACGCCAGGCGCGCGAGCTGACCGCGTCCGCCCGCACGCCGCGCGAGAAGCTCGCCGCCCTGCTGGGCTTCACCGCCCGCCAGGTGCGCTACGTGGCGGTCGAGGTCGGCATCGGCGGCTACCGGCCTTTCGCGCCGGACAAGGTCCTGGAGCGCCGCTGGGGGGACTGCAAGGACAAGGCGCTGCTGCTCGTCGACATGCTGCGCGAGGTGGGGATCGAGGCCTACCCGGCGATCATCCGGCTGGCCGACGACGAGCGGATCGATCCCGACTTCCCGGACCCCGGCCAGTTCAACCACGTCATCGTCGCCGTGCAGGCCGGCAGTATCGCGGAAGAGGGCGATCCGGTCGCCGAAGGCCTCCTCTTTGTCGATCCGACGGACGACACCGGGTCCATCCGCTACCTCCACCCCGGCGTGCAGGACCAGGATGCACTGGTGGCGCGCGGCCCGGCGAGCCGGCTGGTGCGCACGCCCGTCAGGCCGGACCTCGAAGCGCGCCGGCTGACCGTGGACATGACCGTGAGCCCGACCGGCGCCGAGGGAGAGGCCCGCCTGGAGCTGACCGGCAGCCTGGGAGCGTCGTTCTCCAGGATGATCGTCGCCGCCAAGCGGCAGGAGGTCGAGGACGGGGTCCGCATGGTCCTGAGCGCCCTGATGCCGGGGAGCGACCTCACCCAGGTGCTTTGGTCTGCCGGCACCACGGAGCTGCCGTCGGCCTCGGTGTCAGCCCGCGTCCGCTTCCCGGCCCTGGAGCGGGAAGGGGGCGCGACCCCCGCCGTCAGCCTGCCCTCGATGACGAATTCTCCGGCCCCCAGCCTGCTCCAGGACCGCAGCCTCCCGGTGGTGCTGGAACCGGGCCTGTACCAGGTCTCCTGGCGCGTCCGTCTCCCCGAGGGGAGCTGCCCGCCGAAGCCGGACGAGCAGACGGTCGACAACGAGGTCGGCACCTTCCGCCAGTCGGTCTCCGCCGAAGGCGGGGTGATGCGGGTCGAGCGCACGCTGGAGCTGCGCCAGCGCTGGATCGAGCCGGCCCGCTTCCCCGCCTTGAAGGAGATCTCTTTGGCCGAGCTGCGGGCGAGTAAACGGCGGTTGCGGTTTGAGTGTGAGTAGGGGGGCGGAAGGGGTGTCTGGGAAGTCGAGCCTTTGAATCCTCACCCCCCGGCCCCCTCTCCCATCTCCCTACCACCCCCCGCCGGGAGAGGGGGAGAACAGCAAGAGGAG
>JBKKAU010000190.1:0-3598 GCA_046714475.1 Thermoanaerobaculia bacterium | reverse complement strand
GCCGGTTGGTGGTGATGGCGTCGAACGTGTCGGCCACCCCGACAATGCGGGCGAAGAGCGGGATCTGCTCGCCCTTGAGACCGTCCGGATAGCCGCGGCCGTTCCAGGCTTCGTGGTGCGAGCGGATGGCCGGGATCATCTCCTTGAGCTGCTCGATCGGCGACATGATGTCGGCGCCGATCGTGGTGTGCATCTTCATCTGCTCGTACTCTTCGGGCGTCAGCACGCCCTCCTTGCGGAGGATCCGGTCCTCGACCCCGATCTTGCCGACGTCGTGGAGCAGCGCGCCGATCCAGATCTTGTGCTGGACCTCCTCGGGCAGACCGAGGTAGCGGGCGATCGTGCGGCTGACCGCCGCCACCCGCTCGGAGTGGCCGCGGGTGTACGGGTCTTTGGCGTCGATCGCGGCGACAAAGGCGCGCAACGAGCCGATGAAAAGGTCGCGGTTGGCCTGGGCCGCCTGCCGCAGCTGCTGGACGTAGGTCTCGACGTGGCCGCTCATCCGGTTGAAATCCTCAGCAAGATCGGCCAGCTCGAAAGCGAGGCCCTTCGTCTCCACCCGGCCGCCGAAATTGCCCTCCGCGATGGCGTGGGTGGTGTCGGTCAGACGCTGGATGGGCTGGCTCACCATCCGCGCCACGACGTAGGCCAGGAACAGGGCCATCGCCACCAGGAGCAGAGTGGAGAGCACGGTGTTGTAGATCATGCGGTTGACGGCCGCGAACGCCGCGGAGATCGGCTTCTGCACCACGACGCCCCAGCCGCTCTCGCCGACCGCGCTCACCTGCGCCAGCACCTCCTCGCGCCCGCTTCCGGTCTCGGCCTCGTACTCCATGGTGGAACTCAAGGGCTGCCGGATGAACGAGCGGATCACCGGCGAGGCCATCAGCGCCTTCTCCATCACCAGGTCGCCGCCGTCGGACCAGAGGAGCTTGCCTTCGCGGTCGACCAGGAAGACGCCGACGCCCTGGCGGGCCTCTCCCCGGAACAGCTCCTCGAGGGGCCGGAACTTGACGACCCCCTCGACCACGAGCTGCGGGCGTCCCGACGCTTCCTGGCCGATGGGCACCGCCACCACCGCCAGCGGCTCCCCTTTGCCGTCTCCCTCCACGAACCCGTAGGTCACCGGCGGAGCGTTCGGGCGCGACGCGCCGGCGAAGGCGGCTCCGAGGGCGGTCAGGACCGAAGCGCTCAGGTTGCCCGGCGCGATCCCAGGCCCCCCTCCGCTCACCGGATCGAGCACCCGCAGCGCCACGAGGTCCGGGTTGTTCCTCAGGTAGCTCTGGAGATAGCTCCCGACCCAGGGCTCGCGCAACCGTTCCGCGATCCGGGAAGGAGCCGCGGCGACATCCACCGGGGCGACAGGAGTGGCCGGGGCGGAGGCCGGCGGCGCCAGGACGCCGTCCCCTGCCTGGGTGAGCTGCCGGCGCACGGTCACCAGGTAGGAGTTGACCTCACGCGACAGGGAGCCGGCCTTGCGGATCAGGTAGTCCTGCTCGGTCTCGCGCAGCAATTGCTGGTTCTGATGGATCAGGAGCACGCTGCTGATGGCGAGCGGGATGATGCCCGAAAGCAGCAGAACGATCAGGAGGACGTTCCGGAGCTTGAGGCGGCGGAATCTCTGGGTAGTCTTCATGCAGCGGCAGCCAGTTCGCTCGATGCTCGTTTCCCAACCTACGTACGCACAGGGATGTTCGCTGGATTATAGCCGAAGGCGCACGCCTCCGGGGGGTTTCAGGGAAGAAAGGGGGCGGCGAGGAAGGACCGGAGCTCGGTCTCGACTTCGGACGGGGGCACGTCCTGGACCATCCGCCCCTCTCCCAACCGGGTGGGCAGCACCCAGACCAGTCCGCTCTCCCGTGCCTTTTTGTCCCGCGCCATGAGGTCCAGGAGAGTCCCGGGCTCGAGCTCGGGCAGCGGCGGCAGGCCGAAGCGCTGGAGCAACGCCCGGATGCGCTCCGCCACCGCCGGGTCGAGTCCCGGGGGCCCCCGGCGGACCGCGAGGCGCAACGCGAAGAGGATGCCGTACCCCACCGCCTCGCCGTGGCGCAGCCCCGCGTAGCCGCACGCCGACTCGAGGGCGTGCCCCAGGGTATGCCCGAAGTTGAGGAGCCGCCGGTCTCCGCGCTCGTCCGGATCGCGCTCCACGACTCCGATCTTGGCCGCCGCCGCCGCGGCCACCACCGGTCCGAGCGCCGCCGCCTCGCCGTCTAGCAACGCGTCGAGCCCGCGTTCCAACTGGCCGAACAGGTCGGGATCGAGCAGCGCCGCCATCTTGACGACCTCGACCAGACCGGAGCGAAGCTCTTCGCGGGGGAGGCTCTCCAGGAGCGAGGTGTCGCACACCACCAGGGCAGGGTGATGGAACAGACCGACCGTGTTCTTGCCGCCGGGCAGGTCGACGCCGGTCTTGCCGCCGATCGCGGCGTCCACCTGGGCGAGCAGGGTGGTGGGGACCTGGGCGAATTCGATGCCGCGCAGGAAGCAGCCGGCCACGAAGCCGCCGAGGTCGCCGACGCTGCCGCCGCCGAAGGCGACGAGCCGGCTGTCGCGCTTGCCCCCGGCGGCCAGCATCTCGTTCCACAGCCGGTCGGCGGTCACGACCGTCTTGGCCGTCTCGCCGTCGTCCACCTCCAGCACGACCCGGCGCGCCGCCGCGCCGAGCAGAGGCTCCAGCCGCTCGCCATGGATCGCGAGGACGCGTGGGGTGGAGACGACGAAGACCGCGCGGCCGGCGAGCCAGGGATCGAGGTGGCCGCGGGCCTCGCCGAGAGCGTCCTCCCCCACCAGGACGGGGGTGACGCCGGCGGGATGGTGGAGGTAGAGGGGGGCCCTCACCTCATACCCCTCTGCCATCGGGGAGCTACTCCTTCTCCTTCACCACCGCGATCCCCAGCTCGCGGAGCTGCCGCTCCTCGACCTCCGACGGCGCGTCGGTCATCAGGTCGGTCGCCGAGGCGGTCTTGGGGAAGGCGATGACGTCGCGCAGGGACGTGGCCCGCGCGAGCAGCATGACCATGCGGTCGACCCCCAGGGCGATGCCGCCGTGCGGCGGCGCGCCGTAGCGCAGGGCGTCGAGGAAGAAGCCGAAGCGGGACTTCGCCTCGTCGGGGCCGATGCCGAGGAGCTGGAACATGCGCGACTGGAGCGCCGGGTCGTGCATACGGATCGAGCCGCCGCCCAACTCCAGGCCGTTGAGCACCACGTCGTAGGCGCGGGCGCGCACCGTCCCCGGATCGCTCTCCAGCCGGTCGAGGTCGCGCGGGTCGGGGCTGGTGAACGGGTGGTGCATGGCGAACCAGCGCCCCTCCTCCCCGCTCCACTCGACCACCGGGAACTCGGTCACCCAGAGGAACTCCCACCGCTCCTCGGGGATCAGCTTGTACGCCTTGGCCAGCTCGAGCCGCAGCGTGCCCAGGGCGGTGGCGGCCACCGGCGCCTTGGCGGCGACCAGCAGGGCGAGCCCGCCCTCCTCCAGCCCCAACGCCTCGGCGGCGCCCTCGAGCTCGGCGGGCGTCAGCGCGTTCTTCACCTGGAAGACCAGCTCGCCGTTCTTGCGGCGCAGGGTCAGCACGCCGGCCGCGCCGCTGCGGCGCGC
>JBKKAU010000189.1:0-11154 GCA_046714475.1 Thermoanaerobaculia bacterium | reverse complement strand
AAGGCGGTCGGCCGGATCAAGCGGTCGGTGCAGTCCGGCGCCGAGGTGCCGTTCGAGAGCGGCCTCGCCATCGAGCGCGAGCTCCAGCAGCAGCTCTTCGAGAGCCAGGACGCCAAGGAAGGCCTCGACGCCTACGTGTCCAAGCGGCAGCCCCAGTTCAAGGGGGCCTGACGGCCACGGCGCCCCTACGGCCGCGACAGGAATGTAGGGGCGCCCTTCATGGCGCCCAGCCGTGACAGGCAGACGGAAAGACATGGCAAACAGCAAGCACGACAACGACATCGTCCTCGCCGCGCCGGTGCGGACGCCGATCGGCAAGTTCATGGGGGCGCTGATGCCCCTCACCGCGGCCGACCTGGGCACGGCGGCGGCCAAGGCGGCGCTCGACCGGGCGGGGCTCGACCCGGCGCGGGTCGACCAGGTCATCTTCGGCCACGCTCGCCAGGCCGGCGGCGGCCCCAACACCGCCCGCCAGATCTCCTGGCGCGCCGGCGTGCCGGTCGACCGGCCGGCCGTCACCGGCAACCACGCCTGCGGCTCCGGCCTCCAGGCCGTCCTCTCGGCGGCCCGCACCATCCTCACCGGCGAGGCGCGCGTGGTCCTCGCCGGCGGCACCGAGAGCATGTCGAACACGCCCTACCTGCTCCCCCGGGCGCGGACCGGCTACCGTCTCGGTCACGGCGAGATCGTCGACGGCATGTACAAGGACGGCTTCAACGACCCGCTGTCCGACCTGGTCATGGGCGAGACCGCCGAGGAGCTTGCCCAGGACATGGGGATCGACCGCGCCGAGGCCGACGAGTTCGCGCTCGAGAGCCAGCGCCGTTGCGAGAAGGCCAGGGCGGCCGGCCGCTTCGACGCCGAGGTGGCGCCGGTCACGGTGCCGGGCCGGAAAGGCGACGTGACGATCGACAAGGACGAGCACCCGCGCGATGGCGTGACGCTCGATTCCTTGAAAAAGCTCGCGCCGGTCTTCCGCGAGGGCGGCACCGTGACCGCCGGCAATGCCTCCGGGATCACCGACGGCGCCGCCGCGATCGTGGTCGCCTCGCGCCGGGCGGCCTCGGAGCTGGGCCTGCCGGTCGTGGCGCGGTTGACCGCCTGGCAGGTCTGCGGCGTCGAGCCGCGGATCATGGGTATCGGCCCCGTGCCGGCGGTCCAGACGCTGCTCGCCCGCACCGGCCTCGGGCTCGACGCCATCCAGGAGCTCGAGCTCAACGAGGCCTTCGCCACCCAGGTGATCGCCTGCGCGCGCGGCCTCGGCCTGGACCTCGAAAAGGTCAATCCGGACGGCGGCGCCATCTCGCTCGGCCATCCGATCGGCGCCACCGGCATCCGCATCCTGGTGACCCTGCTCCACGGCATGGAGGCACGCGGGCTGGAGCGCGGCATCGCGACCCTGTGCGTGTCGGGCGGCCTCGGCCTCGCGGCCCTGGTCGAACGGGAGGCGGCGTGAGCGCGGGGCTGATCCTGGTCGCCACCAGCTCCGAGGAGAGGGCCAACACGTACGTCGAGGCCCTCCGCGCGGTCGGCGTCCCCGAGGAGGGCCTGCGCGTCGTGACCCCCTCTATGTATAAGGAAGGCGGGCCGGTGTCCGAGGCCGCCGGCCTGGTCCTCTGCGGCGGCATCGACGTCGATCCGGCGCGCTATGGCGAAGAGGTGCTGCCGAACGGCACCGTCGAGATCTCCCCCGAGCGGGACGAGATGGAATGGGACCTCCTGACGGCGGCACGCGACGCCCGCCTGCCCGTCTGGGGGGTCTGCCGCGGCCTCCAGACGCTCAACGTCTTCCTCGGCGGCTCCCTCTGGCAGGACCTCCCCTCGCAGCTCCCGAGCGGGGTGGACCACAGCATCGTCGAGCCCTTCGACGGGCTGGTCCACACGGTGCGGGTGGTCGAGAAGGAGACGCCGTTGGGGGAGCTGCTGTCGCGCGAGGTGCCGTACGTCAACAGCCGCCACCATCAGGCGATCAAGCACCTGGCCCCCGGCTTCACCGCCGTGGCCGAGTCGCCCGACGGGGTGATCGAGGCCGCCGTGCTCACCGAGGAGGAGTGGTGGGTACGCGGCGTCCAGTGGCACCCGGAGAACCTCGTCGCCATGGCCCAGCACCGGGCGCTCTGGCAGGACTTCGCCCGCGCCGCCGTCTCAGCCAACGCGAGGACCCGGCCATGAGCGACGGCTCGCCCATCCTCTACCACCGCGAAGACCGGGCCGCGACGATCACCATCGATCGGCCGCCGCTCAACATCCTGGACATCCCGACGATCGAGCGGCTCAACGACCTCCTGGCCATGATCGAGGGGGACGAAGACCTCCAGGTCGTGATCGTGCGCGGCGCCGGAGACCGGGCCTTCTCGGCCGGCGTTTCGGTCCAGGACCACACCCCGGACAAGATCCGCCCGATGCTCGAAGGCCTCCACACCGCCATCCGCCGCCTGCGCGCCCTGGAGCCGGTGACGGTCGCCGCCGTCCACGGTCACTGTCTGGGCGGAGGCATGGAGCTGGCCCTGGCCTGCGACCTGGTGATCGCGGCGGACGACGCCCGCTTCGGCCAGCCCGAGGCGGAGCTCGGCTGCTACCCCCCGGTCGCCGCCGCCCTCTACCCCGGGATGATCGGCCCGGGCCGCACCCTCGACCTCCTCCTCACCGGCCGCACTCTCACCTGTCATGAAGCCGAGCACATGGGCCTGGTCGCCCGCCGGGGCTCTCCCGGGCCCGAAGGCCTCGACATCGCGCTAGACCGTTTCGTCTCCGAAGTCACCGGCAAGAGCGCCGTCGTGACCCGCCTGATCAAGAAGACCGTCTGCGCCGGCCGGGATCTGCCCTTCGATGAGGCGCTGAGCGAGACGGAGCGGATCTATCTGGATGAGCTCGCGAAGACCGAGGACATGGAGGAGGGGATCGCGGCGTTTCTGGAGAAGCGCCGGCCGGTGTGGCGGCACCGGTAGGATAGGAGGAGAGATGCGGCGCCGAATTTACACGGACACCTCTGTAGTAGGGGGGTGTCTGGACGAAGAATTCAGTACGTACTCTACCCAGCTCTTCGATCGATTCTGCGCAGGGTTGGACACGCTCGTTCTTTCGGACCTCACCCTGGCTGAGCTCGATGGGGCGCCTCCCCAGGTTCGCGAGGTTCTTCGGGCAGTGCCTGAAAGCGTGGTAGAAGAGGTGGAGTTTGGCGCAGAAGCATCAAAGCTTGCCGAAGAGTATCTTGCTTCCGGAGTCATAGGCGCTGCTCACTTGGAAGATGCCCGACATATTGCGACGGCGACAGTACAGAAGGTCGATGTTCTGGTGAGCTGGAACTTCAAGCATATCGTGAACCTCGACCGGATCCATGGCTACAACTCCGTAAATCTGCGACTCGGGTATGCTCTTCTGGAGATCAGAAGCCCGCAGGAGGTCTTACGCTATGAAGAATAAGAAATTCGATGCCGTCCAGTTCATGCGTCAGGCTCGCGACAAAATGAACGCAAATATGCGAGACATGAGCTTTGAGGAGCAGAGGGCCTACATTGAGCAGCTCGCCTCGAAGCTTCGTCAGGAACTCAAGTCGAAACACGAAACTGCGGCTATGTAACTACTCCGCCCGGGAGGGGACGAGCCCCTCCCCTACATGGAAAACCGCTTCAATGAACAGCATTGCACCTACTCCCCGCCCTTCAACCCCGCCTTCTTCGCGTAATAGCGGAAGCTCCTGAAGCTCATCCCGAGCAGCTCGGCCGCCTGGGTCTGGACGCCGTCGGTGCGCTCCAGGGCCTGGGCCATGAGCTGCGCCCGGATGTCGTCGAGGTAGGCCTCCAGGTTCAGACCCTCCTCGGGGAGCTGGATCGAGTCCGACTGGCTGCGCCGGTGCGTCAGCAGGTGGACCGGCAGGTCGCGGGTGGTGACGGTCTCGGCCGAGGAGAGGGCGAGCGTGCGCTCGATGACGTTCTCGAGCTCGCGCACGTTGCCCGGCCAGTCGTAGCTCTCCAGCATCGTCATCGCCTCGACCGAGATGCGGCGCGGCGGCAGGTCCATCTGCCGGCTGTACTTCTGGAGGAAGAACTCGACCAGCAACGGGATGTCCTCGCGCCGCTGCCGCAACGGCGGCAGGTGGATCGGCAGCACGTTGATGCGGTAGAAGAGGTCTTCGCGGAAGTCGCCCGAGGCGATCCGGGCCTCCAGGTCCTGGTTGGTGGCGGCGATGATCCGCACGTCGACCGGGGCCTCCTCGGTGCCGCCGACCTTGCGCACCACCTTCTCCTGCAGGGCACGCAACAGCTTGACCTGCATCGACGGCGTCATCTCGCCGATCTCGTCCAGAAACAGCGTGCCGTGGTCGGCCTCCTGGAACAGCCCTTTCTTGTCGCGCACGGCGCCGGTGAAGGCGCCGCGCTCGTGGCCGAACAGCTCGCTTTCGAGCAGGTTTTCGGGCATTGCGCCGCAGTTGATCGACAGGAAACGGCGGTTGGCGCGCGGGCTGGCGAAGTGGATGGCGCGGGCGATCAGCTCCTTGCCCGTGCCGCTCTCGCCGTGGACCAGCACGGTGGAGTTGGTGCGGGCGATGCGCTCGATCATCGTGAAGATCGCCTGCATGCGCGAGCTCTTGCCGATGATGTTGTTGAACGTGTATTTCTGCTCGAGCTCGCGGCGCAGGTAGACGTTCTCGTCGGCGAGCTCGGCCCGCTCGAGCGCCTTCTGCGCCAGCACCTTGAGCTCCTCGACGTCGAACGGCTTCGAGACGTAGTCGTAGGCCCCGAGCTTCATCGCCTCGATGGCCGACTTGGTCGAGGTGTAGGCGGTCATCATGATGACCGCGGTGTTGGCGTTCGACGCCTTGATCTCCTTGAGCAGGTCGAGGCCGTTGCCGTCCGGCATCAGGATGTCGCAGAGGACGAGGTCGTAGCCGCGGCGCTCGAAGGCCTGGCGCGCCTCCTCGGTCGAGCGCGCGGTCTCGACGTTGAAGCCTTCCTGTTGGAACAGCAGGGAGAGGAACTCGACCAGGCTCTCTTCGTCGTCGACGATCAGCAGGCGCGGGCTCATCAAGGGGCCTCCGTCGGCAGGGCCGACAATGTCTGGGACAGGACTTCCTCCGCTCCGACCACCGGCAGCTCGACGGTGATCCGGGTGCCGCCACCCGGCCGGCTGTCGACGCCCAGGCGCCCGCCGTGGTCCTGGACGATACGGTAGACGATGGCCATGCCGATGCCGGTGCCGCCGTCGAAGAAGGACTGGAACGGGTGGAAGAGGTTGGCGCGCTGCTCCTCGGACATCCCCCGCCCGGTGTCGATCACCTCGAAGCGGTAGGTGTCCTGGCGCAGGCGGCCGACCACCTTGAGGGTCCCGCCGTCCGGCATGGCGCGCAGGGCGTTCCTCGCCAGGTTCCAGAAGATCTGGCTCACCTGGTCCGGATCGGCGATCAGCTTCGCCGACGGCGGGTCGAGGTCGATCTGCAGCCGGTGCCCGGGGGAGACCTCCTGGCTGTTGCGGAGCAGCTCGAAGTTCTCGGCCAGCAGCCGGGCGACGTCGAAGACCACGCTGGAGCGCTCGCGGGGCCGCGCGAAACGGAGGAACCCCTTGATCGTACGGTCCAGGCGCTGGCTCTCCTTGAGCAGGATCTCGATCAGCTTGCGTTGCGCGGAGTCCCCCTGGAGCGACGAGGAGAGCATCTGGACCGACCCCGAGATCGCGGCGAGCGGGTTGCCGATCTCGTGCGCCAGGCCGGCGGCGAGCTCGCCCACGGCGGCCATGCGGTCCTTCATCCGCAGCTCCTCCTGCAGGCGCCGCCAGCGGGAGAGGTCCTGGAAGACCACGATGTAGCCGCGGTGCGTCCCATAGGCGTCGGTGAGCTGGGAGATCGAGAAGCCGACCGGCCGCGTCTCGCTCTCGCGGACCAGCTCGGCCTCGCTGCGCAGCCTCTTGTTCTGCTCGCTCGCGGCGGTCACCTCGGCCCAGCGCTGGTCGGCGAACAGGCCCGACCGCTGGATGGGCACGCCGACCAGCTCGCTCTCCGGCTTCTCGAGGATCTCCAGGCCGGCCTGGTTGACGCTGGCCACCACGCCGTCGAGGTCGGTGGTGATCAGGCCGCTGCTGATCGACTGGATGACGTCGCGGTGCGCCATCTGGAGGTCGGCCAGGTGCCCGCTTTTCTCCTCCAGCTCGCGCTCGGCCAGGGTGACGTTGTGCGCCAGGTGCGAGGTGAGGAAGGCCATGGCGTAGAAGCCGAAGCCGTGGACCACCATGTTGTAGAAGAGGGCCGAGCTCCGCACGAGCACGAACTGGGAGCTCGGGAAGAGCAACTGCTGCAGCTGGGGGAAGACCCCCGGCAGGGTGTAGAACACCAGCGCGGCGGTCGCCACCGTGACGCCGGCGCGGCGGCGCAGCAGCGTCGAGGCGACCGCGATCACGATCAGGTAGAGCGTCGACAGCGGGCTCGGGATGCCGCCTCCCGGGGCGGAGTAGACCAGCCCGGTGATCAACAGCAGGTCGCCGAAGAACTGGATGTAGGCCTGTACGCCGGGATGACGGCGCAGGACCCCGAGCAGGATGATGTAGAACAGCGTCGCCGCGAAACAGGGCACGCCGAGGTAGAGCCAGACCCGGGCGCCCACCCCGCCGCCCGAGGCTTCGAGGTCGACGCCGAGGAAGGTGTAGGCGAGCAGGACGGTCAGGATGACCACCACCCGCAGGGCGATGTACCACTGGAGTTGCCGGAGAAGCGGGGGCATGATGCGTCGGCGGGCGGCGGGGCCGGAGGCGGCGCCCGCCACCTCCGGCCTTATTCTACCGGTCCGCGGTCCCTAGCCGATCTTGGTGAGGATCGAGTAGAGCGGCAGGTACATCGCGGCCACGATCGTGCCGATCACCGCGCCGAGCACCGTGATCAGCACCGGCTCGATCAGCTTCATCAGGCCCGCGACGGCCGTGTCCACCTCGTCCTCGTAGAAGTCGGCGATCTTGGACAGCATCTGATCGAGGGCGCCGGTCTGCTCGCCGACGTTGATCATCTGCACCACCATCGCCGGGAAGACCTTGGTCTGGGCCAGCGGCTCGGAGATCGTGCGGCCCTCTTCGACGCTCTTGCGCACCGACATGATGGCGTCTTCGATGATGGCGTTGCCCGAGGTCTTGGCCGTGATCTCCAGGCCGTCCAGGATCGGCACACCCGAGGCGGTCAGCGTCGACAGCGTGCGGCAGAAGCGGGCGACGGCGATCTTGCGCAGCAGCATGCCGATGACCGGGATCTTGAGCAGCGCGCCGTCGATGATGCGCCGGCCGCGGGGCGTCTTGTGCCAGCGCGTCAGCGCCACCCACCCGAGGACGCCGACCATCGCCAGGAACGGGAAGTAACGGCCGACGAAGTTGCTGGCCGCGATCACCGCGCGGGTGAGGAAAGGCATCTCGCCGCCCAGGCCGGAGAAGAGCTGGGCGAAGACCGGGATGACCTTCCACAGGATGATGGTGACCACCAGGGCGGCGATGAGGATGACCGCCACCGGGTAGATCAGCGCCGACTTGACCTGGCTGTTCAGCTTGACGGCCTTCTCGATGTAGGTCGAGAGGCGCTGCAGGATGACGTCCAGGATACCGCCGGCCTCACCGGCGGCGACCATGTTGACGTAGAGGTTGTCGAACGCCTTGGGGTGCTTGCGCATCGAGTCGGCGAGCGACTGGCCGGTCTCGACGTCGCTGCGGACCTGCTGGATGATCGTCTGGAAGGTGGTGTTCTCTTCCTGCTCGCCGAGGATCTCGAGGCACTGCACCAGCGGCAGGCCGGCGTCCAGCATGACCGAGAACTGGCGGGTGAAGATGGCGATCCGCTTGGCGGCGATGCCCCGCGGCAGCTTGGGCAGGAGCTTGATCTCCCGCCCCTTCTCGCGGATTGTCATGATCTGGATCTGCTGCCGCCGCAACACGGCGACGGCGGCGTCGCGCGTGTCGGCCAGGAGCTGTCCCTCCTGGAGCTGACCGGCGCGGGTGCGGCCTTTCCATACGAAACTCGGCATGGTCCTAGCTCCTTGCTTCCTTGGCGGTGGTCTCGGGCCCCTGGCCCGCGATGTTCAGGCTCGCCGGGCCGCGGGCGATGATCTCCTGCAGCTCGTCCGGATAGGAGGAGCGCGCGAGCGCCGTCTGGAGCGAGATCAGGCGCTTGAAGTAGAGCGACGCCAACGACTGGTTGAACGTCTGCATGCTGTGCTTGGCCTGGCCGGCCTGCATCATGCCGTAGATCTGGTGCACCTTGTCCTCGCGGATCAGGTTGCGGATCGCCGAGGTCGGGATCAGGATCTCCATGGCGAGCGCCCGGCCCTTGCCCCCCTGCCGGGGCAGCAGCGACTGGCAGATGATCCCCTCCAGGACGAAGGAGAGCTGCACCCGGATCTGCCCCTGCTGGTGGGCGGGGAAGACGTCGATGATGCGGTTGATCGTCTGCGCCGCCGAGTTGGTGTGCAGGGTGGCGAAGGTCAAGTGGCCGGTCTCGGCAATGCGCAGCGCCGCCTCGACCGTCTCCAGGTCGCGCATCTCGCCGCTCAGCACCCCGTCCGGGTCCTGGCGCAGGGCGGAGCGCAGGGCGTTCGAGAAGCTGTGCGTGTCGGCGTGCAGCTCGCGCTGGTTGACGATGCACTTCTTGTGGCTGTGCAGGTACTCGACCGGGTCCTCGATGGTGACCATGTGCTCGCTGCGCTCGCGGTTGATCTTGTCGAGCATGGCGGCGAGCGTCGTCGACTTGCCGGAGCCGGTCGGGCCGGTGACCAGGATCAGCCCGCGCGGCTTCTCGCAGAGCTTCTCGATGACCGGCGGCAGCCCGAGCTCGCGGAAGGTGCGGATCTCATAGGGGATCTGCCGGAAGGCGCCGGCGATGGCGCCGCGCTGGTGGAAGATGTTGGCCCGGAACCGGGCCAACCCTTTGATCCCGAACGACAGGTCGAGCTCCAGGGTCTCCTCCAACCGGTGCTTCTGGTTGTCGGTGAGGATCGAATAGGCGAGCTGCTTCGTCTCCGACGGCGTCATCGGAGGCAGGTTCAACGCCTTGAGCACTCCATCCACCCGGATCTGCGGGGGAGAGTTGGTGGTGATGTGCAGGTCGGACCCACCCTGCTCCACCATCGCCTTCAGAAGCTGATTCAGAGTCGGCGGCATGGCGACGCACTCCCACAAAAGCTGACTTCGAGTTCTGATGCGGAGTCTACACCATTCAGCCAATAGAGGAAAAGACATAAGGTGAGGAAGGGGCGGCGGACCGGGGGTTGCGATATCGTAAGCCCCATGAGCGAGGCCGCTACCCAGCACGAAGAGGAGGCCCTCGGCAAGGCGTACGACGCGCGCCTGATGCGGCGGCTGCTCGCCTATGTGCGGCCGTACCGCGGGATGACCGCGTTGGCCGTGACGCTGATCCTCTTCGGGTCGGTCTTCCAGCTCGTCGGGCCGCTCGCCACGGCGGTCGCCCTCGACCTCTTCATCCGGCCGCCGGGCAACCGCGCCGAGCTGTCGGCGGTGAGCCTCAAGGTCCAGGAGGAGCTGCTGGAGCGGGGGATCGACCCGGCGGCGGCGCGGGTCGAAGGGCTCGCCGCGACCGCCGTCGTCTACGTGACCGCCCTGATGCTCACCTTCGCCCTGCTCTACGCCCAGGGCTACGTGATGCAGCTCATCGGCCAGTACATCATGCGGGACCTGCGGGAGCAGATCTTCGGCTCCCTCCAGCGGCTGCCCATCTCCTTCTTCGACCGCAACCCGATCGGCCGGCTGGTCACCCGGGTGACGACCGACGTCGATTCCCTGAACGAGCTCTTCTCCGCCGGCCTGGTGTCGATCTTCGGCGACCTGCTGATGCTCACCGGCATCGTCGCCGTGCTGTTCTGGCTCGACTGGCGGCTGGCGCTGGTGGCCTTCTCGATCGTGCCGCTGCTGCTGCTCCTCACCTTCTGGTTCAAGCGCAAGGTGCGGGACAGCTTCCGCGAGGTGCGGGTCAAGATCGCCCGCATCAACTCCTTCCTCCAGGAGCACGTCACCGGCATGGGGGTGGTGCAGCTCTTCAACCGCGAGGCGGCGGTCTACCGCGACTTCGAGCGCATCAACGAAGAGCACCGCGACGCCAACGTCCGGTCGATCTTCTACTACGCCATCTTCTTCCCCGGCGTCGAGCTGGTCACCTCGGTCGGGATCGGCCTGATTCTCTGGTACGGCGGCGGCGAGGTCATCGCCAGCACCGTATCGATCGGCGCGCTGATGGCCTTCCTCCAGTACGCCCAGCGCTTCTACCAGCCGCTCGTCGACCTGTCGGAGAAGTACAACATCCTGCAGGGGGCGATGGCGAGCTCGGAGCGGGTCTTCCGGCTGCTCGACACGCCGGTGACGATCACCACGCCGGAGCGGGCCTACGACCCGCCGGCGGTCCAGGGGGCGATCGAGTTCGACCGCGTGCGCTTCAGCTACAAGGAGGGGGAGCCGGTCCTCAAGGGGATCTCGTTCCGGGTCGAGCCCGGCGAGACGCTGGCCGTGGTCGGCCATACCGGCGCCGGCAAGAGCACGCTCGCCAACCTGCTGCTGCGCTTCTACGACGTCGACGACGGCGCGGTCCGGGTCGACGGCGTGGACGTGCGCGAGTGGGACCTCCCCCGCCTGCGCAAGAGCGTCGCCATGGTGCTCCAGGACGTCTTCCTCTTCTCCGGCACGGTCGAGGCCAACATCCGGCTGGGCGAGCCCGGGATCGACGCGGAGCGGGTGCGCTGGGCGGCGCGCGAGGTGCACGCGCTGGAGTTCATCGAGCGCCTGCCCGGCGGGTTCGACGCCACGGTGCGCGAGCGCGGCGCCGGCCTCTCGGTCGGCCAGAAACAGCTCATCGCCTTCGCCCGGGCGCTCGCCTTCGACCCCAGGATCCTGATCCTCGAGGAGGCGACGTCGTCGATCGACACCGAGACCGAGCAGCTCATCCAGAAGGCGCTCGACCGCCTGCTGGTCGACCGCACCAGCATCGTCATCGCCCACCGCCTCTCGACCATCCAGCGCGCCGACCACATCCTGGTGATGCACAAGGGCGAGATCCGCGAGTACGGCACCCACCAGGAGCTGCTGGCGCTGCGCGGCATCTACCACAAGCTCTACCTGCTCCAGTACAAGGACCAGGAGTCCGGCCGGGCGAGCCGCGCGGGATCACGGCGCATGTCCGTCAGGAGC